>NZ_CALKTS010000131.1 GCF_937997595.1 uncultured Campylobacter sp.
TTTTCGTATCCCCACAGCCACGTGCGGCTGGCGTTTGCTTCGCTGCCAATATACCAGAGGCGCGCGGCGCATCATCGCCGAAACTGATCTCGCCGCGCTTTAGATCCACAGACCAGCGCCTGCTCTTTACGATCAGCTTCGAGCCCGCCTCTTGCACCCTTGCGCCGCAACCTAAACACGCCGAAAATAGATCAATAAAGCTGCTCTTATCCACGCCTAAGCGGTCTAAAAATTTCATTTTTCTCCTTTTGCCGCGCCGATAAATTTAGCGCTTTTGCGGGATTTATCGGCGCTCTCTTTTATACGCCGCGCTTGGCTATGGAATTTATCAAAATAAATTCTAGCTGTCGCTTGCGCTATAACGATTTCATGCGGCGCGCAGTAAAATTTAATCAAATTTTATAAAGTCGCAACGGATAAAATTTCATAGCAGGACGCCGCCCGGATAGAATTTTGCAGAAAGCGACGGGCACGGCGAGTGCAACTGTAGGAGATGACGGGCGCGACCGCAATAATCGGCTGGCGGCAAAATTCAGACCGCTCGCGGAATGTTAAATTTGAAAGGCGAAATTTTAGCCTAACGGCAAGCGGCGAAATTCTACTACCGAGCAGCGAGCAATAGAGCTTAAAGCGGCGCAAAATGGGCGCGCAGCAGCGAATGTATCAGCTCAGGCGGCAAGCGATAGTTAAAGCCGTGCAGTCATAAAATTTAAATCGCCTCTTAAGGTCGTGAAATTTAAAGATGAAATTTAATACCGAACGGCGAGCTGCTAAATTTAAACGCCCGAGCGATCGTTAAAATTTAAAAGCAAATTTTACGACCGCGCGACAAAAGATGAAAAAAGATGAAATTTAGATCACCCGCGCGATAAATTTAATCGATCTTCAGCACGCTCAAAAACGCCTCGCTCGGCAGATTTACCTTGCCGATCGCCTTCATGCGCTTCTTGCCCTCTTTTTGCTTTTCGAGCAGCTTGCGCTTGCGCGTGATGTCGCCGCCGTAGCATTTGGCGGTCACGTTTTTGCCCATGGCGCGGACGTTTTCGCGCGCGATGATCTTGTTGCCGATGCTTGCTTGGATCGCGACTTCAAAAAGCTGCCGCGGCACGATCTCCTTCATCGCTTTGACGAGGTCGTGCCCCTTGGATTCGGCCTTTGAGGCGGGCACGATGATCGAGAGCGCATCGACCGCTTCGCCGGCGACGCGGATGTCGAGCTTTACGAGATCGCCGCGCCTGTAATCGATCGGCTCGTAATCAAAGCTCGCGTAGCCCTTGGTGCAGGATTTAAGCTTGTCGTAAAAGTCCATTATGATCTCGTTTGTCGGCACGTCGTATTCGAGCAGGACGCGCTCCGGCGTGATGTAGTCCATCTTGGTTTGGATGCCGCGGCGCAAATTTAAAAGGCTGATGAGATTGCCCAGAAACTCGCTTGGAGTGATGATGGTCGCCCTGACGTAGGGCTCCTCGATGCGCTCGATAAAATTTGGCGCGGGAAGCTCGCTGGGGCTGTGTATCCGCACGCACGAACCGTCCGTGAGATACACGGCGTATGTGACGGTCGGCGCCGTGGCGATGAGATCGAGATCAAACTCGCGCTCGAGCCGCTCCTTCACGACCTCCATATGCAGTAGCCCCAAAAACCCGACGCGAAAGCCGAATCCTAGCGCGAGCGACGTTTCAGGCTCGTAGCTAAGCGAGCTGTCGTTTAGGCTGAGCTTGTCCAAAGCGTCGCGCAGATCTTCAAATTTATCGGTCTGCACGGGATAGATGCCCGCAAACACGAAGGGCTTGGCCTTCTCAAAGCCGCCAACGGGAGCGGCGGCGCGATTTTTAAAAAGCGTGATCGTATCGCCTACCTGCACGTCGGCGACGTTTTTTAGCCCCATTACTACGATGCCCACTTCGCCGCTGCTAAGCTCGCGGGTTTTGGCGGGCGCGAGCGGGTTGGGATACATCAGATCGAGCACCTCGTGGCGGTTCTCGCTACCCATGATATAGACTTCGTCGCCCTTTTTCAGCACGCCGTCGTAGAGCCTCGCAAGCGCGAGCGCGCCTAGGTAGTTATCAAACCAGCTGTCGTAGATGAGCGCCTTAAGCGGCGCGGCGTCGTCCGTTTTGGGTGCTGGGATGCGAATGATTATCGCCTCTAAAAGCTCCTTGATGCCCGCGCCGGTTTTGGCGCTGACCTCGATCGCGCTGCTACAATCCAGCCCGATGACGTGCTCGATCTCATCTTTTACGCGCTGCGGATCGGCGGCGGGCAGATCGATTTTATTGAGCACGGGGATGATCTCGAGGTTGTGCTGCAGCGCGATATAGACGTTTGCGATGGTCTGCGCCTGCACGCCCTGGCTCGCGTCCACGACGAGGATCGCCCCCTCGCAGCTAGCCAGCGAGCGCGAGACCTCGTAGCTAAAATCCACGTGGCCCGGGGTGTCAATCAAATTTAAAACGTATTTCTCGCCGCCAAGCTCATACTCGAGCCGCACGGACTGCGCCTTGATCGTGATGCCGCGCTCCTTTTCGATATCCATCGTATCCATGATCTGGCTGCTCATCTGGCGCGCCTCAACGGCGTTACACTCGCTAATCAGGCGGTCTGCGAGCGTGGATTTGCCGTGGTCGATATGCGCGATGATGCTGAAATTTCTGATATTTTTTGTTTTCAAGTGGCTTTCCTGATGAAATTTTAAGCCGCATTGTGCCGAAATTTCATTTAAAAACGGGTAAATAGGCTAATGGAGGAATGGAATTTATGAGGCGAAATTTATACGGTAGCTCTAGGCGGATTGGAATTTTATGAAATGGAATTTTGGGGGGGTAGAGGAGGGATATAATGCGGCTTTGAGTGATATGCTTTTAAGCATTATTGGCAATGCGCTTTGTCACGGTAGGATTTTAGGATGAGGATTGAGCGTAGTTTTTCCTAATTGATTTTTGCGGCTGTATTGAAATGTAGGATTTTAAAAGATCCGCTACTAATAAAACCAAAATTCCGCCCATAAAAAAAGGCTAGCCGGGAGGCTAGCCTTTATGTTGCGAGCTTAACGCAAATACTACCAATCGGTCTTTTGATTGTAGATATCGCGAACATCGCCAGAATCTAGAATTCTAGTCGAAGTATCGCTAGTACTATTGTCTGACGAGCTACCACCAGCGAACGATCCTACGTCATCCGCTATGCCCGATTTAACTTGACCTTCACCGCCCCAGACCGTAGGTTTAGACTGCTTTATATGTACGCGAAGAGGATTATAATACTGTCGTACGCCTGGATACTTTTTAGAGTAGGCCCCTCCATCATTTGCAGTAAACATAGTCTTATCATTTAAGGCTGGAGTATGAATAAGCCATGGATTAGTAATGATACGTATTGTAGCATGACCGGCCGCATTACTGCTGATAGTTATATTCTCTTTACCCTTTTTTACTTTTTTTTCTCTTCCAATATTTACTTCTACGTCGCCTTCCTTAGCCAGACTGTCATAGGCGCTTACAAACTCTGCACCTATATCTTTTAAAGTAGCCTTTGTATTTACTACAAATTTCGTAAAATCAATCAAGCTACGATCTTCAGCCGCTAGCACGGTAAATATATTCGAAGCTTTAACATTATTCGAGGAATCAATCACAACCGGGGCTTCATAGGCAAGGTTTTCATTAGGCGCAGGCATATTCGAACACTTATCAATTCTACCACAATAAATCTGCGTATAAATAGGAACAGATATTGGAGTCCCAGTAGTAGCTTGCTGCACTATAGCTCCCAAACTTTTATCGTACGATGTACCATAGACAAATAAGGCGTAAGTGCCTACATTGTCACTATAATCTGTAACGGTCTTGCCGGTTGCGTAAGTTTTGCTATTAGAATTAGCGGCGGCTATATAAGCAGCCTTACTTGCAGCTCTGGTCTCGCTAACCTTTCTAGTAATAAAGACATCGAAATCTTCCTTAGACAGCTTTATATCGGTTTTATTGTAGTCCTCAGAGTCGGTATCAGAGATAGCTTTGTATGAGCTATCGAATTTCGATGGCCAAAACTTTCCAAAGGTCTTAAGAGCGGTTCCGTCTTGAATATCAAAGTCACTAGCGTAGATAAGCACCGGCGTGCTAGGGGTTTTATGCATTCTATCGAAGTTGAAATATACAGTCGAGTCAGGAGTTTGCCCCTCTCTAAATCCTTGCGCCAAAATTCTAAATTGATCCGACTTCGAGTCATACCTGATTCCCGTACCGCCTTGCGGTCTATTGATAAGCCCGCCTCTTAGCGAAGCATCAGAGTAGTAATTAAGAGCTATTCTGAGCGGTATAGGTAAGCCATAACCAGCATCACCGCTAGAAGCGGCTTCCTCCCAGTCTGGCATCTCATCAGTTTTAGAAGAACCCTTACTGCTTCTTACGTTATATTTATAGCATCTGCTATCATATCCAGTAGAGCCTAAGCATACGTCAGAATCTTTAGCAAAATACTGCGTATCGCTAGGGATCTCGTATTTAACGGCAGGTTTATCAGGATATGGCGCATAATTCGTAGTTTTACTAGTCTTGCTAGCGGTAGCTGTGGAGCAACGCCCATCGGTACTATTGTTAGCGCAATCAAATCCGAAATTTAACTTAAAGTCAAAGTCACTTGAGAATCCACACACGGCCTGAGACTTACCACCAACATCTTGCTTATATCCGTCATAAAGCGTAGCGATGACATCCTTATAAACTTTGTCAGATAGATACGCTACTGCATTGACCTTAAGCTTAGCTAGCTGACTTATCTGATGCGTCACCGCTAAATTCTGGCTAGAATTTTCGTCAGCATATACTACGACATCGTTTTCGATGTCCGGAGCGTTGAAATATGTATACGCAGATATTCCACCCGAAATATTATTATCACCTACACCCCTTGTCACGCCGTTATCAAGGCTTGTGAGAGATACTCTGATACGATCCGGTCGGTATCGCAATACAATATTATCATTTATCGCTTTATCTTTGTTAGCAGCAAGCCTCATACCTACGTCGCAGCCTATCATACCTTTAGCATTAGGAGTATTGCTAGATGAATTGATAATACACTTAGCACTTTTCCATTTCTTTGAATATGTCTGATCGGAATAAGCATCTGTCCATGAGTTATCATATACGCTAACCAAAACATCGCCTACATTGTAATAATTAAAATAGTACATAGCGGTTTTAGGCTTCGTAGTAGTGTAGTTAGCCTCAGTATAGAGGATACCGTTGCTTATGTCTTTTGCGGCAGGATCTTTTCTGGACTGCGTCATCAGATATGCGCCTTGAACATGACCTTTACTATCAAATTTTGCAACGCCCTCCGTCTCTTCGATATTTCTAGCGTTAAAATTTGCCCATAAGCTTATGGCGTTTTTATCCCATACTCTTCTAAATGCTGCGTCGAATTTCGAACTTGTACCATTTAATACGCACGAGACATCATCGCTCTTGCCAAAAGAGCCTTTTTTGATGGCTTCCGGATCAATCTCATATTTGCCTGTTTCGGCATTGTATTTAGCACCGGAATATTCCACTGCGGTACCGCCATAACAACTATCTTCTTTAACGCCACGTTTTAATGTAGTGGAAGCATTCTTTCTATCTACATAATAGGATTGAGTAGCGACATTAGCCGCGCATTCATTAGATATAAACGGACGCAAGTAGGTTTGAATACCGCGGATCTTGGTTGATATATCTTGAGTATCATCAGAATCCGCGCCATAGCTCTTACGTAGATGATAGCGTTGATTGCCCAAATCCCCGCCAATTTCTGCTGTGTAGTTAGGTACGCCGTTGCCGCTATAGCTTCTGGCCGATATTACATGAGCCAAGATATCTGCATTTTGTGTATAATCACCACCTACGCGCAGATTACTAGGATTAAGTACGCTGGAGCCATCACCTTTTTTAGTTATATCGCCGCTAGCGGTGGTATCTACGATCTTACTATACTTGCCCGAATCCTTCAGCGCTTTTGTATCTACATTAAAATATGCAGGACGAAGCACGAAGTTATCGCTACCGCATATATGGAACGAGCCGTCTTTTGACATTTGAATTCCGAACTCATCTTTAGCAGCCTTTATATTATCTTCAAGCTTCTGCAACTCCGGTTGTATTTTATTCTCCCAAATGTCCTTCTTTTGCTCCGCAGTTAGTTTTGTGTTGCACCAACCGAAATTCTCACCAGACTCACAATATCCATATCGCTTTTTAAGCTCCCATTTCTTGAGCTCCGAATAATAAGCCTTAGGATCGCTGTTATTTAAATCTTTGTTTTTTATATACTGATCTAAATCGGATCCTGAGGCAACTTGATTATCCGGACGATAGCTAAGCATAAATGTAAGACCCTGATACGCATCTCCTATCTCTATATCGTTTAGCTCTAAAATACTTTTTCCTTTAAAATCCATTTCCTTATCGATAGTGTAATCGGTTTTGTCCTTCATCTTAAACGGAATTTTTAAGGAATCGGTTACGGATCGGCATGAGTAAACTGCGCTATTCCCCTTATCGCTATCGGCAATTTTATCCGAGGTGGTAGCGGCATTTCTCGCCCTGACAACGGATAAATACAATTTACCGCTCAAGCCAAATTTTTCAAGTTTTCTGGCCTCGCTACCGATATATATGAGCTTACCGGTATTTGGATCTTTTTTGAAGTAAGGAGAATTTGCAGCAGCATCGATATATTCCGTACATTTACCAGTTTCATTGTTATACTCCTTACAAAATTGGCTCTCATAATCCGGTCTAAAGATAAGTTTTGCATCGAAAGGCTTATCGGAGATTTGAGTATATAGTCTATCATCGTCGTCATTTTTACTAAAATTCTTATTGACTACCTGCAAACCGCTTAAAGGTAGGATATTAACGCTTTTAGAAACCTTTGTCGCGTCGCATAATTCAAGCTCGGAAGCGCTATCCATCTCTATGAAGACTCGCTGACCGCCGCCTATATCTAAGCTCATCTTATAACTTAGTGTCACGGCAGGAGC
>NZ_CALKTS010000132.1 GCF_937997595.1 uncultured Campylobacter sp.
CTCGTGCGAAAAGACGATGTCGATATAGGCTTTTAGCATAGGCGGCACGTTTAGCCAGTACATCGGGTACAAAAATACGATGCGGTCGGCGCCCAATAGCGCGTCTTGCTCTGTGCGAGCGTCGATGCGCGCAGTATCGGTGCCGTAAAGCCCCTCCAAATGGTGTACCTCTACGCTAGCAGCGCCCTTTGCGACCTGCGATAGGGCTTTGTTCACGCGCGAGGCGGTAAAATTTGGATGCGATAAGATAACGAGTGTTTTCATGTTATTTCCTTTGTTAAAATTTGCAGAATCATATCGTTAAAAAGCTAAAAGTAGATTAAGAGGGGTTGTAAAAATGAAGAGTTATTTTTTCTTGTGAGGAACCTGGATTTGCGTGGCACGATAGATACGAAGCGCTCTCGTACCATACTGCCTCAAGGCATGTGCAACAAAATGTTTTTACGCGTGCCGCAAAGCAAGCCCCTAGCCCGCTCTTGTCTGGAACGATCTCGCTTGCGATCCACCCGATCGCGTGCAGCTGCGGCGCGGGGCAAAATTTCATCCAAGCAAGGATAAATTTATGAAAAAAGATTAAAATTTAACCTCGATTCGGGCTACGAGCCCGAAAATTTCAAAAAAGGACACGATATGCAGAGAAAAACACAGATCGAAGACGAGTTTAGCGCAGAGGATCGCGAGCGCAAAATCACGCTGCAAGCGGGAGACGTAGCGCCCGAGTTTAGTTTGCAAAACGCCGACGGCGCGAGCGTCGCGCTAAAGGACTTTGCGGGAAAAAAGGTCGCGCTGTATTTTTACCCCAAGGATAACACCCCCGGCTGCACGACCGAAGCGTGCGAATTTAGCGCCGCGTACGATGATTTCATCGCCGCAGACTGCGTGATCGTAGGCATCAGCCCCGACAGCGCCAAATCCCACGCGGGCTTCATCGCCAAGCAGAGCCTAAAGCACATCCTGCTGAGCGATCCGCAGCACGAGGTAGCCAAGCTATACGGCGCGTGGCAGGTGCGCAAAAACTACGGGCGCGAGTATCTGGGCATCGTGCGCTCGACCTTTCTGATCGGTGCGGACGGCAAAATTTTAAAGGTCTATAAAAGCGTCAAGGCAAAGGATCACGCCGCAAAGGT
>NZ_CALKTS010000133.1 GCF_937997595.1 uncultured Campylobacter sp.
TCGCTTACGCTGCGCGCGTCGCTGATCTCGAACTGCTCGTCGCCCCTCTGCTCGCTGTGTCCACCGATACCCACGCTCACGCCTGCCGAAATTTTACTCGCCGCGATCCCGATCGCGTTATCGCGGAAGCCCGCCCTCTCGCGCGTGGAGATCGTGATCTGCGCACTTGGCAGCAGCAGCCGATACGCGCACATCACCTGCAGCAGCTCGCGCTCGCCGACGTCCTTCGGGTTTATTTTGTCGTTGTTGATGATCGGGCGCAGGCGCGGCACCGAAAAGGAGATCTCGGTGCGCGGGTACTTGCGCTGAAGCAGCCACGCGTGCACGCCCGTGGCAAAGGCATCGCGGCGGAAGTCCCCGAGCCCCAAAAGCGCCGCAAAGCCCACGCCGCGCATACCGCCTCTGATCGCGCGCTCCTGAGCTGCGAAGCGATACGCAAAAACGCGCTTGTTGCCCGCAAGATGCAGCTGGGCGTAGCGCGCGGGATCGTAGGTCTCTTGAAAAACGGTGACAAAATCGACGCCGCAAGCGTGCAGATAGGCATAATCGGCGGAGTTTAGCGGATAAATTTCGACGCCGATTACCTTAAAATACTGCCGCGCGAGCTCGCAGGCGCGCCCGATGTAGCGCACGGGGCTGTTTTTCTCGCTCTCGCCGGTGAGGATTAAAATTTCTTCTAGCCCGCTCGCCGCAATCGCCTCAAACTCCGCCTTTAGCTGCGTCTCATCGAGCCTTGCGCGCGCGATTTTGTTTTTGCAGTTAAAGCCGCAGTAAACGCACAGATTGTCGCAGTAGTTTGAGATGTAAATCGGCGTGAAAATGGCGATGTTGCTGCCAAAATACGCGACCTTCTCGCGCGCTGCAGCTTGCGCGATCTGCTCCAAATGCTCGCCCGCGCGCACGCTTAGTAGCGCGGCAAAATCGCGCAGACCTCTGTTTTTCGCGCTGATCGCCCTTTGCACGTCAGCCTCGCTCGCCTCCTCGCAAAAGCCCTCGCGCAGAGCAAGCGTGCGCTCCATCATCTCGCTTCCGATATCCTCCATGCCCGCTAGATAGCCGGTTCCCATCATCTTTAAAATTTTCCTTTTAAATTTTCATTTAAATTCCACGCGGCACGTTTTTGCGTGTAAATTTACGCGCCGCAAAGTTTCTTTTCGTTTGGTTTAGAAGCGCATTTTAGCAGGATTTCGGTAAAAAATTTTAAAACGGAGCGCCCCGTTCGCATTTTAAATTTTAGTGATTATTAAAAGACGAAAGAATATACTTTCGTAAAATTTTAAGGAGAAGCGATGAAAAAAATCATTTTAGGTTTAGCCCTGTTGGGCTCTTTGGCTTTTGGCATAACTTTTAGCAAAGAGCAAGTTAAACAATTTGAGCAAAATTGCGAAGCAGGCAATATTGAAGCTTGCGGTAACGCCGGCGCTCTTTATCAAAATCCGACCGTATTCGGGGGAAACGCATCCGATAGAGACTATAAAAAAGTGCTTTATTATTACAAAAAGGCTTGCGATGGAAACGATTATGCAGCTTGCTCGGATTTGGGAGCAATGTATGATAATGGCATAGGGGTAAAAAAGGATTATAAAAAGGCTGTCGAGCTATTCGATAAAGCTTGCGACGGCGGAATCGCAGACGGCTGCAACAATTTAGGTCATATGTATGCAAATGGCAAAGGAGTTAAAATGGATATGATGCGGGCTATGGGATATGCCAGAAGAGCCTGCGATGCGGGGAGCTGGGTAGCTTGCGGGAATTTTGCTTCAGGTCTCGAAGCCAATAACGACAGAGCAATGGCGACACAATACTATCAAAAAGCCTGCGAAATGGGTAAAAAAGACCCGGCGCTATTAGACTATGAAAAAGACTATTTACGAGAATACTGCGATAAATACGACATACTAAAATAGCCCGCTGATCAATCGGGTTTCTCTCGATCAGGCTGCTTGGCGCGATGAAATTTTAAAATTTCATCGCCGAGCTTGCTGCGCGTTACACCGCTACCAAATTACTTTTCGTCACAGTGCTTTAAGATGCCTAGCGAAATGCGGAATTTATCTCGTTTGGCATAGGGCTTAACAAAGTGTGCTGAGATTTAACTCACATGGCGCAAATTTCCACGACGTAAAATTTTAAAATTTCACGTCGTATCTATCGGCTGCTACGCCGAGCTTGCGCGATATGTATCCGTCAACCCAAGAAATGCAAATTCCGCGCAAAAAAACACGGCTCGCGCAACTAAGCGCGTTTAAAATTTTAATCGCTACCTCAAAAATCCCGTTAGCGGCGAGCTTGCGCAGGCTGTTTTGCAAACGGCGCCGAGCCCCGCCAGATAGGCATCGCGCCCCGCCTGCACGCCGAGCGCAAATGCCCGCGCCATCAGCGCCAAATCCCCGCTCGTGGCGATCGCCGTATTTACCATCACCGCAGCGCAGCCCATCTGCATCGCCTCGCAGGCCTCGCTAGGCGCGCCGAGCCCCGCATCTACGATGATCGGCACGTCGATTTCGTCTAGCAAAATTTCGATCATTCCGCGCATCATCAGCCCGCGATTAGAGCCGATTGGCGCAGCCAGAGGCATCACGGCGGCAGTCCCTGCGCTTACCAGATCGCGAGCGACGCACAGATCGGCGTGCATGTAGGCAAGCGGCACGAAATCCTCGCGTGCCAGGGCCTCGCAGGCTTTGATCGTCTCGGCGTTGTCGGGCAGAAGGTACTTGCTGTCGCCTATGATCTCGATCTTTACGAAGTCGCCGCAGCCAAGCTCGCGCGCGAGCCGTGCGATCCGCAGCGCCTCCTCGGCGTTTCGCGCGCCGCTGGTATTCGGCAGCAGCGTGACGCCGCGAGGGATGAAATCCAAGATATTGCGGCTCTTGCTTTCGTTAACGCGACGCAGCGCAAGCGTGACGATCTCGCAGCCCGCGTGCCGCACGCAGGCGTC
>NZ_CALKTS010000134.1 GCF_937997595.1 uncultured Campylobacter sp.
ACGAATGCAAACGCCGAAAGCAGCGCCGAGACGGGTAGGGTGATGATCCACGCTAGCCCGATCGGCTTCATCAGCGACCAGTTCGTGCTGCGATTTACCAAGCCGATACCCAAAATCGCGCCGATTAGCACGTGAGTCGAGGAGATCGGAAGCCCCAGCACCGATGCCGCCATGACGACGACGGCGCTTGCGAGCTCGGCGCTAAAGCCCGAGGCCGGGTGGATTTTCGTAAGATTGGTGCCTACGGTGGCGATCACCTCTTTGCCGATGAACCAAAGCCCCGCTATGAGGGCTACTGCGAACATTATCATAATCTGCTGCGGCACGGGAGTGGAGGGATTGATACTATTCGTAGCCATCGTATCGATGATGGCGGCAAACGGACCCACGGCGTTTGCGATGTCGTTGCTGCCGTGTGAAAAGGCAAAGCCGCTAGCAGTGAGCACCTGCAGCCAGCTAAACATCAAAAACGCGGATTTGTTTAAATTTGAGCGGCGCAGAGTTTTAGCGAAAATAAACATCAAAAGCCAGGTAATTAGCGTCGACATACCGATGATGAGGTAGTTGTAAAAATTCGTAAGTCCGAAATTTAGATTATGCAGCCCCTTAAATATCAGCATCGCAGAGATTACGAAAGCGCCGATACCCGCTACGGCGGGGATACCGTACTCTAGGGCTTTGTGAGATTTGAGCTTCTCTTTTTTCGCGTCAAGCTCGATCACCTTTTTATAATACTCGCTATCCAGCTCGCTTGGATCAAAATCGGGATCGCGCATCGCGTAGATATCGTGATTTAGCGCTTCTGCATAGGCGATCTTTTGAATGTCGTCCAGGGTCTCGAAGGTCTTTTTATGCAGTTTGCGGAGGGATTTTTTTTCGCGCTTTATGCGGTCGATCTTTATTTGAGCGTAGCGGTTGTAATCCAAAATATAATGCTTAATTAGCCAGAAAATTCCAAAGGAGATCACGCCGCCTAAAATCGGCGATAGCACCCAAGAGATCGCTATTTTGCCGATCTTATCCCACTGCACTAGCCAGAATGCGGAAGTCTCTGCGGTATTAAGCAGGGCGCCTAGCGTAAGTCCCGAGCCCACGATACCGCCGATGATCGCATGAGTAGTGGATACAGGCAAACCCTTTCTGCTGGCAAAAAGCAGCCACGCTCCCGCTGCGAAAAGCGCACTCATCATTACATAGATAAAATCCCTAGGATGTACGTCCATTTTGCTAAGATCGATTATGCCGCTGCGAATCGTCGAGGTTACTTCGCCGCCTGCGATTACCGCGCCGCTTGCTTCAAATACCGCCGCGATACAAAGGGCTTGCGCGATGCTAAGAGTGCCGCTTCCGACGCTGGTGCCGAAGGAATTTGCCACGTCGTTTCCGCCGATATTAAAGGCCATAAAGATGCCCAAAAATACCGAAACTAAAAATAGCATTTTATCGCCGCTTCCTATAAAACCGAATCCCCAGATAAGAAAATAGATTGTTACGCCGCAGAATATGCCGTAGAAAATGAGACTTATCTTGCTAGATTTCATAGCTCTCCCTTAAAATCCGCGAAATTTTACCACACGCGCCTTAATCCCCACTAAATCGCACGGGCGAGGTATATAAATTTTAATTTTAAAAGCGAATTTAGTGGCGCGCGCTAAGCTTTATTAAATCAATACTTCGTTACAATCCACATTAAATTTTAAAACCGAGGCGAAAAATGTCTAGAATTCCGCTGCAAAGCCCGTATTTCGGAATATTCGTAATGCTAATCCTGGCTTTTTGCGTCTTTTCACTCATCGTTAAACTATCCTCTTTGGTAGGCTCGCGTTTGGCAGACAGGCGCGACGAGCGGCTAAAGGGCGAAATTTACGAAAGCGGCCCCGAGGCCGTCAAACAGCCCAACCGAATGAACTCTCACTTTTTTTTGATAGCCGTACTTTTCATACTTTTTGACGTCGAGATTATCTTTATGTTTCCGTGGGCGGTAAATTTTAAAATTTTAGGCGTGTTCGGGCTTATAGAGATGGCGTTTTTCATCGTATTATTAGGCATCGGTTTCATCTACGCATGGAAAAAAGGAGCGCTAAATTGGCAGAGCATAAGATAAACTACGCGCGCGAAAACGGGCTTCCAGTAGTTCTCACCACCGTCGATAAACTGATCGCATGGGGCAGGAGCAACTCTTTGTGGGCGATGACGTACGGGCTTGCTTGCTGTGCGATCGAGATGATGGCGGCGGGCGCGGGCAGATTTGACTTCGACCGCTTCGGCACGATATTTCGCGCAAGCGCCAAGCAATCGGACGTGATGATAATCGCAGGCACGCTTAGCAAAAAGCACGCCGAGTTTACGCGCCGCCTATACGACGCGATGCCAGAGCCTAAATGGGTTATCAGTATGGGTAGCTGCGCCAATACCGGAGGGATGTTTAATACCTACGCTACGGTGCAGGGCTGCGACCGCATAGTGCCCGTGGATATTTATCTGCCCGGATGTGCGCCTCGTCCCGAGACGCTGCAGTTTGCGCTGATGGTGCTGCAAAAAAAGATCCGCACCCAAACTCCGCGCCGCGCACAAAAGGCAAAAAGGCTGATCTGATGAGAAAATTTAATCCCAAAGGCGATCAGAGTAAAAAAAATTACTACAAAGACAGATTTTTCGTTCCCGAAGAAACGCCTAAAACCAGCGCAAACGAGAGCGATTTCAAAGACGATCTGGACGCGCTTGAAGGCGTCCAAATTTTAAACTCATACGTGGAATTTAACACTCTCGTGCTCTATGTGGAGCCTGCGCAAAATTTAGCGGCGCTGCATGCGCTTAAGGGCGCGGGATATGAAATTTTATGCGAGCTAAGCGGCGTGGATTTTACCGAGGCTCGCGGCGGCATCGAGGTTTTTTATCAGCTTTTGGATATCAAAAGAGCGCGCCGTGCGCGGCTAAAGTGCTTCGTGTCAAACGAGAGCTTTTTACAAAGCGCTGCGGGCATCTACAAAAGCGCGAACTGGGCGGAGCGCGAGCTATACGATATGATGGGCGTTTGGATTGAAAATCATCCAAATTTAGCGCGCCTAATAATGCCCGATGATTGGTTCGGACACCCGCTTTTAAAGTCCTATCCGCTGCAAGGAGACGAGTTTGCCAAGTGGTACGAGGTGGATAAAATTTTTGGATCTGACGCGCGCGAGCGGATCGGCGAGGAGAACCGAAATTCCGCATTCGTGAACGAAAAAGATACCTTTAACTTCGCGCGGCTCTATCACGAGGGCGGTTACGGAGAGCCGCGGCCGCAAGAGAAAATTTTACAAGAATATCAGGAAGAGGGCGGCGTGCGCTTTGTAAAACGCGCTAAACGCGGAATTTACAAGATCATCATAAAGAGAAAATAATGCAAAATCCAAGTAAGCTAAGACCTTTTTTCGAAAACATCGAGTACGAGCGCGA
>NZ_CALKTS010000135.1 GCF_937997595.1 uncultured Campylobacter sp.
GCTAAGCTGCGCGTAGTCCACGCTGACGCGTCCGTAGCCCGTAGCTGTCACGAAGCCCTCGCCGTAGCCTTTTTGCTCTAAAATTTGCTTGATCTGCCGCGCGACTTTGACCGCGCTAAAGCCGCTAGGTAGCAAAAACAGCTCGCAAAATTTGCCGCACTCATCCATAACGGCGACCTTTGATGAGGTCGAACCGATGTCGATACCGATAAAATGCATACTCTGATCCGTAGAAAATTTTTCCGACACGCGGAACTTCGTCAAATTTGAGCACAAATTTGTGCTCAGGTTCGTGTAAATTTGCAGAAACTACAAATGAAGATAAATTTATGCAAACGTAAATCGCGACCGCGATCTGCTTTGGTTGAAATTATAGCCAAAATCAGGCGTAAAAAGCGAGGGAAATTTGAAAAAATATTATTTAGCGCATTAAATTTGAGATTTTCGATGCGGCGAATGAGGGTAAATTTGACGACGGAATTTTAACGTACGGCGTCAAATTTAAGGTAGGTTTTGAACCGGGCGGTAAGCAAATTTGGTGGTCGTGAGAGGCGAGAGCAGACTATCAAATTTGGCTGGCGCAGTATGTAAATTTAGCCCGATCAAAAATGGGCTAAAATGCTAAATCCTACTAACCAAAAAGAGCCAGCCTACCGATAAACCTCGCCGTCGATTATCGCCATGGCTTTGTTGTCTTTACTGCGCGGCGGAGTGTAGAAAAAGCTGTGGCGAACAACCGTGCCGTCGTCGTATTTGAGCGTTAGTTCGCCTTGATCGAGCGTGTATGAGCCCTCGTCGCTGCGCGATTTTGAGCTACCCCCGTCTATGCTGCCGCATGGGGTACCCGAGGTTGCCATAGCATACGACGATCCGCCCGAGCTAAAGCGCCCTTTGCCGTCAAAGCAGTAGTATCCGCTCACGCCTACGCTCACCGTATCGCTGCCGCCCGACCAGCCGTGCAGGGACGACGAGCTGTCCTTGCGAAACGAGAAACATTCTTTTGGCATTTGGCTTGAAATTTGCGCCTGAAACATATAATACCCCGTACCGATGGAGTTCCACAAAAAGGTGCAGTCGTCGTTCTCGCAGTAGTAGCTCGTATCGTAGTCGTCGTTGCTAGTTATCGTTAGGATGCCGTCTTTGACCTTATACGTGCCGTCGATGCGCGTGCGCCAGTCGGACTTTTCTAGGCGGCTTGCGTATGTGCCGTCGTCGCGTAGGTAAAAGGAATAATCCTCGCTCGTGTTTAAAAGCATGTTAAATTTCGTACCGCCAAATACTCCCGAGCCTTTTTTGCTCGCCCCGGCGCTACTGTGTTTGACGCTAGAGTCCTTTGCGGGTTTTGCGGACTCGGCCGAATTTGAGCTTGATTTGTTTGCTTTTGCCTGCGCGCTACTTGCGCTTTTTTTAAAGATAAACAAGGCCTCTTGCCCGTCTGCGACTTGTTTATATTCGAGCATGCCGTCCTTTAGCCAAAACTCGCCCAGCCCTTTAGCGCTAAGCGCGTATTTGCCGCCGCCTAGACTTTCGTAGCCGCTTTTGCCCGCGCTATTGTTGCACGAACCATCCGGATTTACGCCCACGATGCCTACCGTTGCTTCATCGCCGCCGATCTCAAAAAACGAGTCGCCGAAGCACTTTTGTCCCGCGACTTTAAAGCTCTGCCCCTGCGCCTTCAGCGAGACTAGCTCCCATCTGCCCTCGATCTCGCTTAAATTTGACCCGCCGAGGCCGGCTTGATTTACGGCGCCGTTTACGATGCTGGCTAAATTTACCTCGTCTTTTTTAAAGGTAAATACGATCTCGTCGCCGCCCGTGCCTTGTTTGTACTCGAGCGAGCCGTTATTTAGCCGTAGCTCTGCGCCGCCAAGCGAGTATCTACCACCGCCTAGACTTTTTAGAGCGAAGTTTTGTTCGGCTTTTTCGCATGAGCTGCCGCCCGCGCTACTTAAGCTTAGGCGCGCATTATCGCCGCTAGCCTCGATAAAAGAGTTTTCGAGGCACTTTTGTCCGGCCGTTTTAAACGTCTGTCCCTGCGCCGTAACCGAGACGATACTCCATCTGCCCTCTAGCTCGCTAGCGCTTAAATTTGACCCGAGGCAAAGCACCGCGAGGATTGCAAAAAATTTAAATTTAGCCATATTTTTCCTTTCGTAAATTTTTAAGCCGTCTGCGGCGGTTTTGCCTTCGGCTTTTTGTTCTCAAATTTGCCCTGGTTTTACGCCG
The DNA here is from genome assembly GCF_937997595.1 of uncultured Campylobacter sp. Lineage (GTDB taxonomy): Bacteria > Campylobacterota > Campylobacteria > Campylobacterales > Campylobacteraceae > Campylobacter_B. The sequence continues at coordinate 2,227 of NZ_CALKTS010000135.1, forward strand.
ATGGGTTGCTATTCGTCCAAAAAATGTATCACGCCGTCGACGACCGCTCCGCCTGCCTTGCCTTCGCTAGTAGGCGGGATATAAAAAAAGCTATGTCGCTGCGTCCGTCCGTCGTCGTATCTGAGCGTGAGTTCACCGCTATCCAGCGTATATGAGCCCGCGCTACTGCTAGATCTTGTTCCGCCGCCGCCCACAGTGCTCATGGCGGCGGAGGAGTAGGCCCAACTGCCGTCCTTAAATCGGCCTTTGCCGTCGAAGTCATAGTACCCGCTCACGCCGCCGCCCACGATATCTGTGCCGCCCGAGGCGTTGTAAACGGACATGGAGCCAACGGCGGTGAATGAGTAGCTGCCCTTTGGCACCTCATTTAAGATTTGAGCGTTAAAGAGATGGTATCCGCCGTCGCTCCACAAAAACGTGCAGTCCGCATTCTCGCAGCTATATGTGCTTTGCTCGCCGTCGTTGGCGGTTCGTACGATTTTTTTGCCGTCTTTTTTATACGTGCCGTCGATGCGCGTGCGCCAGTCGGGCTTTTCTAAACGGCTCGCGTAAGTGCCGTCGTCGCGCAGATAAAAGGATATGTCGGTATTGGTGTTTATGAAGAACCACTTGCCTGCAAACACGCCCGTGCCTTTTTTGCTCGCTCCCGCGTCGCTATGCTTGACGCTAGGGTCTTTTTCGGGCTCTAAATTTGAGCTTGATTTGGCTTGCGCCCGATTTGAGCTAGCCTGCGCCGCGCGGCTTTTTTTAAAGGTAAACAAGACGCCGCCCGCGCTTTGTTCGTATTCGAGCGAGCCGTTTTTCAGCCTAAATTCGCCCGCATCGTTATCTAGCGCGTATCTGCCGCTGCCAAGGCTTTTGTAGCCGCTTTCTCCTGCGCCCGTCTTGCACGTGCCGTCCGGATTTGCCGCTACGATACTGACTATGGCTTTGCCGCCTGCTATCTGGAAAAACGAATCCTCAAAGCACTTTTGGCCCGCCGTTTTAAACGTCTGCCCTTGTGCTGCGACCGAGTCGATCTCCCATCTGCCCTCTAGCTCGTCTGTGCTCAAATTTGAGCCGGTTGCCGTTGCCGCGGCTTTGTTTGCGGCCGCGTCTTTTTTGAAAGAAAAAACGATAAATTTGCCGCCGTCTAAGGACTGTTTTACCTTTAGCGCATCTTTATCTAGCCAAAACTCGCCGATAGGACCCAGCGCGTATTTGCCAGCACCTATACTTTTAAAGGCGTAGCTTGCCGCGCCGCTTTTGCACGCGCCGTCCTCGCCTACGGAGCTAAGGCCTAGCTTTGCCTCGCGGCCGCTAACCTCGAAAAACGAATCCTCAAAGCACTTCTGCCCCGCCGTTTGCACCTCCTGCCCGTCTATGTTTGCCGAGACGATGCTCCACCTACCCTCCAGCTCGCTAGCGCTTAAATTTAACCCGAGGCAAAGCGCCGCGATGGTCGCAAAAAGCTTGACTGTAAATTTGAGACCGTTCATATTTACCCTTTTTTTGAAAATTTGTAAATCAAAATTGATAGCCGATTTTAACATTGGGAAATAAATTTAAAGATGACCTAAATCAAGAAAAATTATGAAAAAACTAAAACAAGCTGAGCTCTAACTTAAAAATGCGTCTATAAATCACGCTACTTAGCTCACCGCCGCCAAGAAAATCCAAATGATCTTGCCGTATTGCTTCGTCCATGGCGTAAAAAGCAGGGTTAGTAACACGTTCTTAAAAATACTGTAAAATGTATATTTATAGTTTTTATTACGCTCAAAACGTATCCAAATTTAAACTATAGGCACATGAAATTAGTATTTGTTTGCGGTTAAATTTGAGCCTAGACAAGGCATCGCGAGTGCTGAATAAATTTTACGACGGTTTCTAAATCGGTAGATAAATTTTAGAAATTAAGGAGTAAATTTAAAGAGAAATTTGAGCCCGGAGTCGGGCTCAAATTTTAGTGTAGGTCAGACCAGACTTTGCGTTTCCAAAGCCATCCGAATATACCGAAAATCAAGAAGTAGATCATCGCGTTTATGCCTAGGCTTTCGCGCTCGGCTTTTTTAGCGTCGCCCGCTTTTGCCATGTAGGCTACGACTTTGTCCTCGCTAGCTTTATTTAGACCTACGCGAGGCATCGAGGTGCCCGGTAGCATTTTTGCGTGTCGTTTATAAATTTATGCAGATAATCATCGCCTTTTGAGCGGATCATCATCGATAAATCAGGAGGGTTTGAGCCCATGTAGGCGGCCAAATTTACGCGGTTAGTTAGAACGTATTTGTTTTCGTATTTCATATCGTGGCATCTCTGACACGCATCTAGAAATACCTTCTCGTCGCTGATTTCTTTAGGCGCGATAGATTTTAGATATGCGACCATATCAGCTATCTCGGCTTTTGGATCCTCTCCGCCGGCCCCGAAAAAGGCAGGCATCGGATATGGAGTTTCGTCGTTAAATTTATGCGTTAGTTTTAGCGCCTTGGTCGGATCTTTGATGAGGGCTGCCAAGAAATGCTCGTCGTATATCGCTCCCGCGCTGCTAAGATTGGGCGGCACTACGCCGTACGCTTCGCTAAGTTCAGCAGCGCTCATAACTGTCGGCATACCCGCAGCCTCGACGCCGTGACAGCCTGCGCAGCCAGCATTTGCAAAGGTTTCTGCGCCTTTAGTCGCGTCGCCTTTGGCTAAATTTATAGCCTTTATATCGTTCCAAAACGCAGTGTAGTCTTCGAGAGATTTTTGTGCCTCTTCGAGATCTTTTTGTGCTCCGGCGACTTTTTTCTCGTCATTTAGAGCTTTTGTCGCATCGAGGGCCTTTTGCCTAGCTTCTACTACGGATTTGGCTTGATTTATATCCTCGGCGCCAAAGTCGTAATCGGCCGCGCCGACGTGCGGATGCATGACGTTATGCGCGTAAGGCTCGATACCCCAGTATGTTACGCCGGTTAAAATAACTACGATTATGAAAATTTTTAACTCTCTCATTTTACCGCTCCTTTTTTCTCAAGAGTCGTTATGATAGGTAAAACGACAAAAAGCAGAACGAAAAACGTAATGTTCGAGTAAAATCCTATCCATGAGTTTGAAATACCAAGCGTCATGCCGTCGGCAGGTAGCTTACCGAAGATCGTAAGCACGATCATATCGACCACTAGCAGCCAGAACCATACAAAAAAGCCCTTTCTCTCGTGAGCCGGAGCCACGACGTCGCTTCTGTCGTAAAGCAGCATGAAAAATAGAGCTACGCCCGCGATCGCAAACGCGATAAGGCCGATGTTGTAAGCTTTAAAGCCGAAAATGTCGAAGAAAAATCCGCGTAAAATCTTATACTGCCACAAGAAATACCACTCAGGATAGATGTGTGGAGGGGTTTTTAGAGCGTTGCCCGGCTCGAAATTTATCGGATCCATCGCAAAGTTGAAATGGAAACAGACTAAATAGAAAAAGAAAATTATAAAAAAGCCGATGTACATAAAGTCTTTTGCCAAAAATCCCGGCCAAAACGGAATAACTTTAGCATTTTTCTTATCGCCGCTTAGGTATTTTTCAGCCTCGATATCAAAGTCTATCTCTTCGCCCGTTTCTACGCCGTTTGCGCTTAGCGAGGACGGTCTCAGCAAAAACCGCGCATGGGAGCTTAGCTTGATCGCGGGATTTTTGCGGGCGGTTTTGTAAATTTCGCTTAGCTCAAGCCCCAGGCGGCCCGCGCTGATCTCTAAAAATTTGCCCGTGCCGGCCGAGCATTTGTCGTTCATGATGGAGTCCGTAGGCTTGCCACCTTCTATTTTGATAGCCTTGGTGTCCTGCCCGCCCACGCCCTCTACGGTGCAGTCTTTCTCGAACAAAAAGTGCGCCCCAAGGCCGTGGCATAAAATTTCGCTCATGCTAAGCTGCGCGTACTCTACGCTAACGCGCCCGTAGTCGTCAAAAAGCCCTCGCCGTAGCCTTTTTGCTCTAAATTTTGCTTGATTTGCCGCGCGACCTTGACCGCGCTAAAGCCGCTTGGTAGCAAAAACAGCTCGCAAAATTTGCCGCGCTCGTCCATAACGGCGACCTTTG
>NZ_CALKTS010000136.1 GCF_937997595.1 uncultured Campylobacter sp.
CCGCCGATAAAATTTTAGCTGCGAACACAGGCGCAAGTAGAATTTCGGCTAAGGACAAAATTTCGGGCGACACTACGGATAAAATTTCAACGGGTGATGCGGGTAAAATTTCGGCTACCGATAAAATTTCAGACGCGACTACGGATGCGGGTGAAATTTCGGCTGTATCCACAGGCAAGGATAAAATTTTAAGCGCTAGCAGGGGTGCAGATACGGGTAAAATTTTAGCGACCGACGTAAGCGCGCGCGGGAATGAAATTTTAAATGCAGACCCAACTGCGGGCGCAGATAAAATTTCGACTACCGACGTGAGCGCGAGCAAGAACGCGGGTATGGATAAAATTTTAAACAAATACGCGGACAACGCAGATAAAATTCCAAGCAGCCGCGCAGACAACGCGGATAAAATTTTAACCGCTAAAATGAGTGCGTATGAAGCCCGCTCTGTCCGTCTCGCCGAGAATAAAGCTTTAAATTTTAAAAATCCCGCTCAAAACCAAAACTTGCCGCCGATAAACCTAAAGAGCTTTAATCTCGTCGCGGCGAAGCTCTTCACGGGTCGTACGCATCAGATCCGCGTGCATTTAAGCTCGATAAATCGGCACATTTTGGGCGATCATTTATACGGATTTAAGAGCGAAAACGCTAAAATTAGCAGGATTTTGCTCCATGCCTATTTGCTCTATTTCATCCATCCGCGAAGCGGCAAAGAGGTGAAAATATGCGCGGGCTTGCCGAGCGAATTTCTAAATTTTACGACAAATCAAAAGGTAAAGGATGAAATTTATGAAAAAATTTTACCGACTAACGTTGAGCGCTACTTTAGCGATACTAGCGGGTGGCTGCGCTATGTCTAGCGCGCCTAGCGCAAGCGATGAAAGCCTGCCGCGCGTGGAGGGCATTAGGACGATCACGAGCGACAATGAGATTGGGCTTGAGTGGCCTAGATACGACAGCAATACCGCCGTGCTGGGCTTTGTCGTTTACCGAGCGCCTGCAAGCGGCGGCGAAGCCAAAAAGATCGCCACTATCGCAGATCCATACTCCACTCACTACGTAGATACGAGGCTGCAGCCGGGCACTTCGTATAAATACACCGTGCGCACATACGGCGCCAAGGGCGTTTCGGCTCCTTCTCCGGTTGCTATCGCAAGCACAGCGAAGATGCTAGAGTCCGTGCCGTTTGCGCAGGCGATCTACGGGCTTCCGGGCCGCGTTAAGATCATCTGGCGCCCGCATCCGGATCTTCGCGTAAGCTCCTATCTAATCGAGCGCCGCCCTAAGGGAGGCGAGTCATGGAGCACGATTAAAGAGGTTCGCGGCAGACTTAGTGCTGAATATATCGACAATATCGATTATGGCGAAGGATATGAATACCGCATCACCGTCAAAACCGAAAACGGAGAGCTGTCCAAGCCTAGTGCAGTCATTGCCGCAGCGCAGGCAGAATAAAGTTTGCCTAATTTCATAACCCAAAGCGTGAGCCTGCCGCGGCTGCCGATTAAGCTCGGCGAGACCGAATTTTTAGAAACGGCGCGTGGCAGAAATTTAACGCTCGTGCGAACCAAAAGCTTTGATAGCGAGTTTTTTATCACCCTAAAGCCCAGCGGCGACAAAGTGATAGTAAAGGGCGAAAAGATCACCAAGCCCGCTAAGATCGGTCATCTGCAGCGAGCGCTCGAAATTTTTAAAGAGCGCTTCTGCGGGCGGATCATCTCGCAGTCGTTTGCCTACAAAGACAGCTCGCTTACCGAAAAAACGCCGCTGATTTTGGACGAGAATGAAATTTTATCCCTCGTAAAAAGCTCTAAATTTAATAAAATTTTTATCGAGATCGGCTTCGGCTCGGGCAGACACCTGCTTCATCAAGCGCGCTCAAATCAAGACGCGCTGCTAATCGGCATTGAAATTTACAAGCCCGCGATCGAACAGGTCGCAAAGCTAGCGATCCGCGAGGGGCTGCAAAACATTGCGCTGATTGCCACCGACGCGCGGGTTTTGCTGAGCCTGCTTCCCGCGGGTTGCTTGCAGCGCGTATTTTTGCACTTCCCCGTGCCGTGGGACGACGCGCCGCACCGCCGCGTCATAAGCGACGAGTTCGCCTCGCAGATCGCACGCACGCTCGGACGCGGCGGCCGCTTCGAGCTTCGCACCGACAGCGAGGAGTACTTCCTCTACGCGATGCAAAAGCTCTCGCCCTACGTGCAGCGCAAAGCGGGCGAAATTTCGCACTTCAAAAACCGCGACGCCGCCGTAGCGAGCAAATACGAGGATAGATGGCGCAAAATGGATAAAGATATCTACGATCTGATCTACGAGAACAAAACCGCGGGCCGGGGCGAGCCGCAGCAGTTTGAGATGGAATTTTTAAAATTTGACGCGGCGGCAATCGCGCGAAATTTTAAAAATTCTACCTTCAAAGGCGAGGATTTTTTCGTGCATTTTGAGGAAATTTTTTACTTTGACGCGCAAAAAAGCTTGGATGCGGGCGGGGCTTGCGCGGCGGGTGGTGGCAGAAATTTGGATGCGTTAGATTTTAAAAGCGACGTAAATTTAAGCTCGGGCGATGACTCGAATTTTACCTCAAAAACGGGCTTAAATTCCTGCGCAAACTTAGATGGAAATTTTATCTCGCACGAAGCGGGCGCCTACGGCATGTTCGAGACCATAAAATCAGATACGGCACGCGGCAAAAATTTAACCGAGCGCGCGAGCATGGATGAAATTTCGTCAGGCGGCGGCAAAATTTTAGCTACGACAGCGGGCGATAAAATTTCAGCTTGCGCGAACACTACGCAAATTCTAAAAAAAGCAAGCGGCGCACTGAATACAAACCGCGCGGATAAGACGGGCGCAAAAGAGAGTATAAATTTAAATCAAAATTGCTCTAACTCAAACGGCGTAAATTTAATGAGTGACGTCCCTGTCGCAGTAAGCGCTAAATTTAGCCGCCCCGCCCCGAGCGAAAAGCGCGCTTTAGCCTGCGAGCAGATCGCAACAAGCAGCGCGCTAAATGCTAGCGGCACGGAGGGTGCGCTTGCGGCTATCGACGCGACAGGCGCAAGTACTGCACCTGCAACGATCGGTGCAATAGATACAAACAATGCGCCGAATTTGGACGGCTCATTCGCGGCGACCCGTGCAGCGGAAGCAAGCGCCGCATCAAATGCAACCCACACAGACGAAGCGAACGTTACGCAAATTCTAAAAAAAGCGAGCGACGCACTAAATACAAACCATGCAGATGAAACGGGCGCAAATTTAAACGAGGATCGCTTGAGCGCAAAGGGCGTAAATTTAACAGACGGCGGCGCAGTGAGTGCTAGAAATACAACGAACGCAAGCGTCTTACTTTGCAAAAATGAGCCGCAAGCCGAACTGAAAAACGAGCCAAACCACGCTGCCGAGCCGCAAGCAGAATTACAAAATAAGTCAAACTCTATCAAGTCGCAAGTCGAGCGCCGAAGCGAGCCAAGCCATGACGAGCTACAAGCCGAACACCAAGGCGAATTAAATTGTGTCGAGCAGCTATGGCAAGGCAAACCAAGCCGCGTTAAGTCGCAAGACGAATGGCAAAGCGAACCAAGCTGTGCCGAGCAGCAAGATAAACGACAAAGCAAGCCGTGCGCCGCCGAGCCGCAAGACGTGCTAATCCTGCTTTCGCTCGGAGCATTCGACTTTCCGCAGCAGTGTTTCATCCGCGCAAACGCAAGCGGCACGCGCTACTTCATCCGCCGCCCGCTTCCTACGCGCGAAAACCACGCGGCACATCAAAAAATTTCGGAGATATTTTCACAATGGCAGAGATAACGGACGATTACAACATCATCACCGCAGCGGGCCTCACGCTGGGCTACGAAAAGGCGGGCGCGGTCATCCAAGACGCGAGTTTCGGCATCGGCGCGAAGGATTTCGTCATCATCACGGGCAAGAGCGGTAGCGGTAAATCCACGCTGCTTAAGTCCTTCTACGGCGGCATCGACATCATCGGCGGCGAGCTGAACGTCTGCTTGTGCGATCTAAAGGGCATCACGAACTCCGATCTTCGCACCCTACGCCAGCGCATCGGCATTATCTTTCAAAACTACCGCCTGATCAACGAATGGACGATCGAGCGCAACATAATGCTTCCGTTAATGATAATGGGCTACAATCAGCAGGTCTGCCAAGACCAAGCCAAAAAGCTACTGCGCCACGTCGAGCTCGGGCATAAGATGGGCAAATATCCGCTCGAGCTTAGCGGCGGCGAGCAGCAGCGCGTGGCTCTGGCGCGTGCGATGGCGCATAATCCGCGCCTGCTGCTGTGCGACGAGCCTACGGGAAATTTGGACGACTACTCCAGCGCCATTATTTGGAATTTGCTGCGCTCGGCGTGCGAGTCGTGGAACGCCTGCGTCGTCATCGTGACGCATAAAATGCCCTCCACGCTGCGTTTTAGGCACCGACATTTTGAGATTAAGGACGCTAAAGTAAATGAAATCGATTAAAACCCATTTCGGCGTGATCTTTTCGCTCGTCGCGCTGCTTTTTTCAGTGCAGTTTGGAATTTTTATGAGTAACCTAACCAAAAGCTACGAGCGCTCGATCCAAAACGAATATAACATCGTGCTGGTCTCTAAAACCCCGCTCAGCCTGCAAGACGCGCAAAAAGCGGTGCCTAAAATCAGCTCGATTAGCGAAATTTCGACCGCTGGCATCACCGAGCGTCTGAAGGGTAAAATTTCACAAAACGCCTTTGCCGAGCTGAGTAAAAATTTGCCTAAATTTTATAGCATCAAGCTCGAAAGCTTCCCCGACGCCGCGCAGCTTGCCAAGATTGAGCAGGATCTAAAATCCATAGGCTCGCTCACACGGGTTGAAATTTTTAAAAAAACCCACGATGAAATTTTTAAAATTTTACTGCTTATCAAAAGCCTCGTTTACGGCTTTGCGTTTCTCATCGTGCTTTTAGGCGTGATGTTAATTCACCGCCAGATGCGTATCTGGGTTTACGAACACAAAGAGCGCATCGAGATTATGGAGCTTTTCGGCGCGTCGTTTCTGATAAAAAGCGGCAAGCTCTACCGAATGGCGATAATCGACTCTTTCATCGCCACGCTGATCGTGACCTGCTTCTACATTGCGCTTCCTTCTTGGGAGGTGTTTTCGACCACGCTTAAGGGCATCGGCGATCTACGCACCGCCATAGTGCTGCCTTACGATGCGCTGATTCTTTTGGGTGTCGCCTTGGCGCTATCTATCATCGCGGTAAGTTTCGTGATGCTGCAAATCGGAAATAAACGAGCATGAAAAGGGCTTTTTTAGCGCCGCTTCTTGCGCTGGGGCTTGCCGCGGCTCTTACTTATGCCGCGCCCGCAAAGGGACAAAGCACGAAAGATAAGATCGCCAAAGCGGGGCAAGAGCTCAAAAGCTCGCAAAAGGAGGGGATGCAACTCTCGCAAAAGATCGATGAGATCGCAGGCCAGATCGTAAAGGAGCAGGAGGGCTTTAAAAAGCGCGAGGGCGAGATCAAACAGCTAAGCGACGCGATCGAGGGCTTAAAAGATCAATACGCCGCCGAAGCGCAGGAGCTTGAAAAGCTTAATAGCCAAAACGTCACGCTTCTTAGCGTGCAAAACGATCTGGAAAGCAAGATCGCAAGCGTGATCTCACAAGAGCTATCATTTGATCTCATCACCGACGTAAATTCCACCACCACGCCCGATTCTATCATGGCTAGCGAAATTTTAGAGGGGCTCGGCGTCGTTATGAACGACGAGCTGAAGGGGCTGATCAAAGACTACGAAAATAATCAAAATTTTATCAACGAGCAGAACAAAAAGATCAAATCGATCCAGGCAAGCATGGCGGGCTATGACAAGAAAAAAACCGATCTCGACGCCAAGCAAACCACCCAAAAAGAAAAGCTCGCACAGATGAAAAAGGATAAAGAGGACTACATCGCGCGCCTGGAGAAGATAAACGACGAGCAAGACGCCATATCTAAGACCCTGCAGGAGCTTAAGATCATCGACGACGCCGAGGAAAAAGCCAAAGCGCAGAAGGAGGAAGCGGCACGCCAAGCAAAGCTTGAAGCGCAGAAGCAAAAGGAGCGCCAGGCACGCGAAAAAGAGTACGCCAAAGCAAAGGCGGCGGCAAAAAAGGCGGGCAAGCCCGAGCCTGCGCCGCCTCTTGAGCCCGAGCCAGAAGTGAGCGAGCCTGCGGATGAGCGCGTAAGCAAGATCAACCAAAAGGTCAAGCAGTACGGCTCGAGCTATCAGTCCTCGCGCGTTAAAAAATACAGCGGAGCCAAGACCGCAGCGCCTCTGAACGGCGCGTATTTGAAGAGAAAATTCGGCAACTACAACGATCCCGTGTATAACATAAAGCTTTTCAACGAAAATATCGTGCTGGGCTCAAACAGCGGCGACACGCAGGTTAAGGCGGTACTGCCGGGCAAGGTGGTCTTTGCTAAAGAGACCGCCGTGCTCGATAAGGTCGTGATCCTAGAGCATAGCGGCGGCATCCACACGATCTACGCACATCTAAATCAGATCCCGCCTACCGTGCGCGTCGGCTCCAACGTCAAAAAGGGCTACATCATCGGGCGCATCGGCTCGGATCTGACCTTTGAAGTGACGCAGCAGAACTACCACATCAACCCGCTCGATCTCATAAGTCTGAGGTGAAGCCGTGAGCGGGGAAAATTCTAAATTTAGCGGATCTTGCGAGGACGCCGAAAGTTTAAATTTAAGCGGACAGAATTCAGGCTGCGATTTAAATTTAGATGAGCAAAATTCTTTAAAAGAGCAGAATTGCGCCACTTCAAATTTGAACGATGAAAGCTCTGCGGAGGCGTTAAATTTAAACGAGCAAAATTCCGCCTCGGCGCTAAATTTAGATAACTCAAATTCCGAAACGACGCCAAATTTAAACAATCAAAATTTTACCGCCGCAACGGACGCCGAAGCAGCATCAAAGACGGCGGCGGGCGCTGTAAAAACAGAAGCCGTGATAGCCTCGGAGACAGCGCAAAACAATATTGAGGCGGCAGAGGCAGGCGTGGAAACAACACAAAACACTACCGCAACGGCAAAAACAACGGCGGCGGCGGCGAAAGAAACGCCAGCAACAGAAGCAGAGGCGGCGAGACCGCAGATCCAAGAGCTTACCAATTTTCTTAGCGAATACACCGCCAAGATGCTTAGTATCG
>NZ_CALKTS010000137.1 GCF_937997595.1 uncultured Campylobacter sp.
ATTTTAAACTTTAGCGGATTTGAAATTTTAGGCATAGTTTTACTACGTAAAATTTTATCGCAGTAAAATTTCGCCGAGCAAATTTAGTAAAGCACGCAAAAACAGACCCAAGACGCGCAGAAAGAAATCCGAAACAAAAGCTGGTCCGAGCAAACAGTGCCCGAAAAATCAAGCTAGTGCGGACTGGGCTCGAGCCGAGCCAGGCGCCGGGATACAACCTGTCTTAAATCCAAAATTTATCAAAATTGTTAAACGGCTGTATTTGAAATTTTTCGCGCTGTATATATTGCTCGCGCTAAGCGTGTTTGTCCTGCCCGAAAATATAGGTGATAATGCTGCTTGTGCGGGCTTTGTAAGCCTTATGAAGCAGTTTTTAAAATGTCGCTGCAGCCAGGGATCGTCTTGCACGCGGGGCTTGTGGAGTTCTACGTCGCTGCGATGCGGACGGCTAGCATCTTAATTTTTGCGCAAGCTGCTTCCTATGCTTAAAGAATGGCGCTAATTAAATTCCGCGCAATTTTGAGCGGCGAAATTTAGCGAGTTGAAATTTAGAAATTCTGTCGTTTCCAAGCCGCGGAAATTTGAGCCTAAATTTAGAACTTGCAAAATTTTGAAATTTTACGACGTGAAATTGTGGAACGAGATTTTGGAATTTTGAAATTCTATGCCGCAGGGTTTTAGAATTTCGGAATTCTACGAGCTGTAAATTTAGGCTAAATTTTTAAAATTTGTAGCGATAGAATTTTAAAATTTTACGCCCCGTGGCTTGACAGTGCTTCCGCTTCTTGATAAATCAATTGTTTAAATTTAATCGGTGCGGTTGGTTGCTGCCGTAAAATTCTATACGCAGCAGCGGTTTTTTAAACGACAGCGCGCCAAAGTGGTGATGATTCTCACGCAAAATATGCCGCGCGGGCCGCAAGCACTGCATGGCGGGGCAAGCGAGCATTTACGCGATCGTGCGGGCTAGTTTATCTCGCAGGTTTAAAATTTCATCGCGTTTTAGCACGAAGCTGTTTTTGTTGGCGATGAGGTGCGCGGAGCTTTGCATTATGGTTTCTGCGGGCTGCAGGCCGTTTTGCTTCATCGTAGTGCCGGTCTCGACGACATCGACGATGGCGTCGGCAAGCCCTATGAGAGGGGCTAGCTCGATCGAGCCGTAGAGCTTGATGATATTTACGGCGACGGCCTTGGAGGCGAAGTACTCGCGAGTGATGTTAGGCATTTTCGTAGCGATTTTTAGGCTTGGAGCGCCGTAGTTTAGCCGGGTGCCCGCATGCACGCCCACGCAGACGCGGCATTTTCCGATTTTAAGATCGAGTAGCGTAAGTACGTCGGGGCGGTGCTCCTCAAGCACGTCAAGCCCCACTACGCCGATATCCGCCGCACCGCCCATAACGTAAGTAGGGATATCTTGGTTGCGGACGTAGAGGAATTTAAAATCGCCCTCTTGCATTATGAGTTTGCGATCCTCAAAGGCGAAATCAAGCCCGAAGATGGTTTTAAAAATTTTAAGCGTGTCGTCGGCTATGCGGCCTTTCGGTAGCGCTATGGTTATCATGCTAGCCCCTTTTTTGCGATCAGGCTTACCATCGATTTAAAGATCAGATCCTTTTCGTAGATCGAGTTGCGAAAATACCGCATCAGATAGGCTCCGTCGCCGCCCGTGAAGTAAATTTTATTATTGCCCGCGATGTTTTCGATAGTAAGCACGATAGGCTTTAAAATCCCGTAGTTTACGGCGTTTACGGTCTTTTGCGGCAGCGGGTCCAGATCGATATTGGTTGAAAGCGTAACATCCAGCACGGGCGCGATGCTCGCGAAAGATTTTAAAAGCGTGCCGATACCGGGCATTATGAATCCGCCTAGGTGTGAGCCTCTAAACATCAAATCCACGGTGATCGCGCTGCCCGCATCGACGACGATGCCCGTCGCTACCGCGGAGCACGCCGCTATGCGGTCGATCCCGAGCCCGCGGTAGGCGGTTTTTAGTTCAAAGTGCGGCGCCAGATCGACAAACAGAGGGTTTTTCAGCTTTTTTTTCACGCTATCATTGACACTAATGAAAAAAATTCGCTCCTTCGGCTCGTACCGCATAAACTCCGCTACGGGCATACTTTGCGTTACGCCGCCTTTATAAAATTTAACCCTGGAATTTCCTACGTCACACAAAAGCATAGAGGCTAAATCCGTTTTCTTTTAAAAATTTCGCGCTTTTAGAGCACATCTGCGAGTTGTAAAACAGCACGCGCTTTTTTACGACCTTGCCTAGGCTTGCGCTAATGCCGCTTGCGAGCGAGAGCAGAAATTCCGCGTCGCGCATTACAAAGCGAGATTTTGCGTCGCGCATAAACAAAAGGACGTTGTAGCTTTTTAGATCCACGCCGAAATACGCGCCGTATGAGCGCGAGCGCGTGAAGCTAGCGATATCTAGCGTTTGGAATTTTTGAAGCAAGAGCCCTTCGCGAACGCAAAGTTTTGAAATTTTATCTAGCATCAAAATTTAAAATTTTATCGTCGTAGTAAAACGAGCTACCTGCGATAAAGGACTTATCCTCGAACTCGCCATTTAGCTCGTAGATCGCTTGTCCCTCTAAATTTTCATTTACACGGATGACGTAGCCGTTGCGCTCGATGATATACAGATAGCCGCCGCTAAGCAGTGCGCCGCTAAACTGTGCAAAGGTGAATTTGCGCGATTTGATTAAATTTAGCCCGCGATCGAGTAGCTCGACTCTGCCGTCTTTTAAGAAAAGATAAATTCTATCGCCGCTAAAAATCACGTCTTTGATGTCTACGTTATGATTTTTATTGCCCGCAGGACTTACCAGCATTAGCCTAGTGGCGGTCACAGCATAAAGGTTATCGCCCTTGTTTTCTAAGGCGATAATGTTGTTAAAAAACGGCTGGTTGCTCACGACGAAATCGCGTGCCGAGCGCCCGCCTACGTTTTCTGCGATGCTGACTAGTCCGTCTAACGCAGGATAAGCGATAAGCTGGTTGATAAATATTGGTGACGCTACGCGCGAATCGATTGCGAATGCATCGCCGACTTTATGATCGAGTACCACTGCGCCCGAGCTTAGCTTGATAAGCATGATCGAATCATCGCTCATCACTAAAGCCAAATCATCGCCGCGTATATTTGCACTGAGCGCTTGTCTGCCTAGGGCTTTTTCAAATTTTACGGCGCCTGCGCCACTAACTACTTTAAGCGTGCCATTGATGTCAGTTACGACGAAATTTCCGTCATATTCGCCTAAAAATTTCTCACTTTTTAGGACTTTGAAATTTTTTACCAACCCGTTTTTAGAGATGACTTCGCCGTCTTTTAGCGTCGCGCCATCTTTACTAACCGCTACGATTTCCGATGGCAGTGAGCCGTTAAATTTCATATCGCCTGTGATGTTTTCGTCGCTAGGTTCGAAATACTGGCGCTTCGTCGAGCAGCCCAAAAATAAAAACGATAGTAAAAGCGTAAATATCAGCGTTTTTTTCATTATTTATTGCCTCCATAGTGTTTCAAAGCAAGTGCGATTTGACGAACTGGCGAGTTGAGTGGAATTTTATCTAGCTCTGCGTGAGCTTGCTCGATTTTGCCCTCTTTTAGTAGGTCGTAGCCTTTGAGCAAAGAATCGTAATCGGCGAGTAGCACTCCGCCTTGTTTGCCGTTTTGTAGATTTATTATCTCTTTTAGCACAACATCGATGCCTTGGGTATTTTCTAGCGCCGCTCGCTCGTCTGCAGAGCCGTTTTGCAAAATATAAAGAGCGTATAGATTTATATCTTTTTGCTTAAGCTCGGCTAGCTTAGCGTCATCGCGCTTGTTAAGCAGCTCGTCATAGATCGCATTAGCACTTGCTATGCGGCGATCGCTTAGAAATTCATTTGCGTAATATCCGATAAATGCCACGATCAAAACCGCAGCCAAAAATATCAGCGGCTTTTTGTATTTTTTTACGAAAATTTCACTTTTTATGACGCTTTCTAGAAACTGCTCTTCTGTGCCAATCTCTTTTTTCACGCCTTCGATATCGTCTTTTAAAGCCAAAATTTAGTCCTTTATTTGAGAAAATCGGCGTAATTGTAGCATAAAAAATTTTAAATACCGCCTAAGATAAAGAATTTTTATGATATAATGTCGCATTTATCAGAAAAAGGAAAGTTATGATAATAGACGATGCCTTGCTAAGCAAGCTGGAAAGGCTATCTGCTCTTAAAATTCCAGATGCTAAGCGAGAAGAATTTAAAGGGCAATTAAATAATATCGTAGATTTTGTAGAAATTCTAAATGAGCTGGATTTACAAAGCGGCGAGGCGGCTATCACTACGCTGAAAGGCGGTACTCCGTTTCGCAAAGATATCCCACGCAAAAGCGACGTCGCAAAAAGCGTCTTAAGGCATGCTCCACAGTCCGAAGGCGGCTACTTCGTAGTACCGAAAATCATAGATTGAAAGGAATTTTATGGAAGAAGTTCAAAGAAATTTAGTAGATATCGAAACCCTACTAAAAACCGTCGTTTTTAACAAAGCGAGCGACCTTCACTTAGTTTCGCGCTCGGCGCCTCAAATACGTATCGACGGAACATTGCGCCCGCTTGCCATGGATCCGCTTAAGGGCACGGATATCGAGTATATCTGCTACGCGCTCATTACCGATGCTCAAAAAAGTGCACTCGAGGAAAATAAAGAGCTTGACTTTGCGATCGAGCTTCCTAATATCGGACGCTTCCGTGGTAACTACTACTACACTATGAACGGCGATTTGGCTGCCGCATTTCGTATTATTCCTATCGATATTCCTAGCCTGGACGATTTAAAAGCCCCTACGATTTTTAAAGAGGTAGTCAAGCACGAAAAAGGCATGATTTTGGTTACCGGACCTACCGGTAGTGGTAAATCAACTACTCTTGCCGCGATGCTAAACGAGATCAACGAAAAAGAGCGCAAGCACATCATTACCGTTGAAGATCCGGTCGAGTTCGTCCATACCAATAAAAAAGCGCTTTTCTCTCACAGAAATATTGGCACCGATACCCATTCCTACGCTAATGCGTTAAAATTTGCCTTGCGTGAGGACCCGGACATTATCCTCGTGGGCGAGATGCGTGATAGAGAGACTATCTCGATCGCCATTACCGCTGCAGAGACCGGTCACTTGGTATTTGGTACGCTACACACCAACTCCGCGATGCAGACGATCAACCGTATTATCGATAGCTTTGATGGCGGCGAGCAGCTCCAAGTGCGAAATATGCTCTCCGTATCACTTACCGCGGTCATTTCGCAATCACTTTTGCCAAAGCTTGGCGGCGGACGTATCGCGATCCATGAAATTTTGCTAAATAACAACGCCGTAGCGAATCTAATCCGCGAAAACAAGGTGCATCAGATTTACTCTCAAATGCAGCTAAATCAGCAATCTACCGGTATGATAACTCAAACTCAAGCGATGGTTAAAGCGATCCGTGCAAATCAAATTTCAAAAGACACGGCGTTTAGGTACTCGACTAACCTGCAAGAGCTAATAGGCGTGGTGGGTGCTTGATGGAGGGTATTAATTGGTTCGACGTCGGCTGTTTAGTACTCGTAGTGCTCTTTGGACTGCGCGGTATCACTAATGGCATCGTTAAAGAAATTTTTGGAATTTTGGGTCTCATCGGCGGTCTTTTTGCCGCGATGCGTTATAAAACTATGGCAGGCGAGTGGATTGCAGCAAAAATTCCAGCTTTACAGAATGCAAACGGCGTGCTTTCGGGCGACACGACGCAGGTTCTCATTGGCTTTATCGCTGTGCTTTTTGGCGTATGGATCTCGTGTCTGATTATAGGCGAAATCATTTCAAAATTCTTTAAATGGAGCGGACTCGGATTTGTCGATAAGATCGGCGGTTTCGTGTTTAGCGTAAGTAAAATTTTCTTGATTTTTGCAGTTATCGTTACGCTTGCAAGCGGTCCTATGTCGATGAACGAACAGACCAAAAGGTATTTTGAAAGCAGCAAAACTGCGCCGATTTTTTTAAAAATAGGAAATTGGATTTTAAATCTCAAAGACGATCTGAAGATCAAACAAAGCTTGGATTCTATCGGTTCTAAGATGGATGATAAGCTCTTAAAAGATCAAAATTCTACCGCCCGTATGAACTCGGATCAAAATCAAAGCACTGAACCTAGCGATTTTAACGCCAGTTCAGAAGTAAATTCTACAGAAAGGACAAAATTATGAATGCAAAAATCGAAAATTTAGAGTTTGACGCTCTAATCGTTGAGTTTAAAAAGGCGCTTGCCGCTAGCGGTCTAAAATATACCAAGCAGCGCGAGGTTTTACTCCGCACGCTTTATAACAATAACAAACACTTCACGCCTGAGGCGCTTCACAACGAGATCAAAGCGAAATTTCCGGAGCTAAACGTAGGCATAGCGACGGTGTATCGCACCTTAAATTTGCTTGAGGATTCAGGTATGGCGACATCGATCTCATTTGGCGCGCAGGGTAAGAAATTTGAGCTTGCGAACAAGCCTCACCACGACCATCTCATCTGCAAAAGCTGCAACAAGATCATAGAATTTCAAGATGCTACTATCGAACGCAAGCAGCTTGCCGTCGCCAAAGAGCACGGATTTACGCTTACTGGACACATGATGCAGCTGTATGGAATTTGCCCTGAATGCGCGGTAAAAAGGAAGTAGATTGTTTGATAGCCAGTTAGAAATCCAAAGGATAGACAAGGCGTCGGAACTTCGGAATTTAGGGGCTAATCCCTATCCACACTTTCTAAAAAAAGATATGAGCATAGCCGAGTTTAAAGAGAAATTCGGCTACATAAAAGATACCGAGGATAAAAAAGCGAGCGAGGAGGTAAGCCTCGCCGGGCGGCTAAAGCTAAAGCGCGTCGCGGGCAAATCCACCTTTGCAAACATAGAGGATCAAAGCGGCAATATTCAAATTTATTACTCGCGCGACAGCATCGGCGAGGAGGATTACGCTAAATTTAAGAAAAATCTCGAAGTGGGCGATATAATTTTGGTGCGCGGATACGCTTTCGTCACCCAAACGGGCGAGTTTTCGATCCATGCCAGCAAAATAACGCTCGCATCCAAAGCGATCTGCCCGCTTCCGGAGAAATTTCACGGCCTTGTCGATATCGAGATGCGCTACCGCCAAAGATACCTCGATATGATAATGAACCCAGAGATCCGCGAGGATTTTATTAAGCGCTCGATTATCGTTAGCGAGATCCGCAGCTTTTTTGAAAAGCACGGATTTTTAGAGGTCGAAACGCCGATGATGCACCCTATCGCGGGCGGCGCGAACGCTAAGCCTTTCATCACGCACCACAACGCCCTAGACGTCGATCGCTACCTGCGTATCGCGCCGGAGCTCTATCTAAAGCGCCTCGTCGTAGGCGGCATGGAGGCGGTCTTTGAGATCAACCGAAACTTCC
>NZ_CALKTS010000138.1 GCF_937997595.1 uncultured Campylobacter sp.
TGCGAATTTAGATATAATAACAGTAAAGATACGAAGGAGCTCTATCATATTTTACTAAAGATGATAAGAGAGAATCCGCTTAAGTTTAATTGAGCCAAAAATTTTAACGTAATCGGCGCGCGAGTTTAGCATGCGGGCAAATTTCTCAAGCCCTACGCGGCATAAAATTTCTAAAAATTCCGCGTCGTCTGCGCGCGGCGGCTGCGGATAGGAAATGAGCTCTTTTAGGCTAAGCGGCGCTAGATAGGGCTTTTGCGGGATAAATATCACGCCCATGCGCGGCAGACTGATCTCGCCGCAGCCGTATCGCCAAAGCCCCGCCGCGTAGCGCAGAGCCGTGCTTTTGCCTGCGCCGCTCTTGCCTCGCAGCATTATAAACTGCGCGGGCGCAAGCTCGAAGCGTAGATCCTCGATCAGCGGCTCGCCGGCAGGCGTGAAGACCGACAAGCCCTCGCAACGAGCGGAATTTTCGTCGCTTTGTTTGACGCAAGTACGCAGATTTGCGCTCTCGCCGTCCATGCGCGAGATGAACTCATAGATCCTCTGCACGCTCGCCGCCCACTCCATGATCTGTTTGTAATAGTCCATAAACCACGCAAATCCGTCCTGTACGCTGTAAAACGCCGAGCGCGCCTGCATCATGTCGCCAAAGCTCATCGCGCGCGACAAATACAGCGGCAAGCAGGCAAAGATCGGGATCAAATTCGTGATTTTTAGGTAGCTTGCCGAAAAGCACTCGAGGCGAAATTCCGTATTCATGATGCTGCGCCAGTTTCTCATGATCTCGCCGAAGCTCGCGCGGAAGCGGCCGCGCTCGGCATCCTCTCCGCGCATAAAGGCTACGGCTTCTGCGTTTTCACGTACTAGCAGCAGATCCGAGCGGTAGTCGGCTTCGGCGCGCTGCTTGGCAAAATTTAGCCCCCTAAGCCTGCGCCCGATGAGATGCGTAATCAGCGAGCAAAACAGCGTATAAAGGAGCGCGACGTAGAGCAAAAAGCCCTCGATCTCAAAGTGCATGCCGAAAATTTCAAATTTCAGCACCTTCGAGACCTGCCACAAGATCGCAACGAAGGCGATGAGCTTGGCGAGATTATAGACAAGCGATTTTACGAGATCAACGCTTTTTTGCACGAGCAGCAAGCTGTCCTCGGCGATACGCTGATCGGGGTTGTCTAGCTTTGCAATTCCCCGGTCTTCGGAAGCTTTAAACGAACCTTTGGCATCCGCTTCGGTTGCGGGGCACCCAGCCCGCGCCCTCACGGACGCCGCACGTTCGTTTAAATTACCCGTATCTCGTCTTGAATATTCTTTAAAATCTTCCTCACGCTGCTGGTTTAAATTTTCGTTCACATCGGTGCCACTCGCCTCGCTTGCAAGATACTCTGCGCGATCGCTCGCAGAGCCCACGTATTCGTTTAAGCCATCCGTATCCTGCTCCAAATATGCTTTAGTATTCTCGGCGTTTTTTGAATTTTTAAAATTCTCGTCGCTACGATCGTTTAAATTTTTATTCTCGCTTGCGCCGCTTTGCCCTGCCGCATTTTGCTTTGCCGTGCTCGGTAAAATTTCAAACCCCTTTGCATCTTTATGTAAAGCCGCACTGCCCGCTTCGGCTGCGGAACACTCTGCGCGCTCATTTAAATTTACGCCGCCAGGTTTTTCTAAATTTGATCCGCCCCTGGCGCTGAAATTCCCCTCAAGGCTCGTGCGGTAGAAGTTTGCGTTATGTAGCCATTTGCGCTCCATCATCGCGCTTAGCCGCTCGCGCCAGACGATCACAAGCAGTTTGCGAAGCCAGCTGCCACAGACGATGAAAAGCACGATGAGCGCCGTGTAGAGCAAAAACTCGCCCACGAGCGCGGAGATCAGCTCACCTTTAAGCTCGCTTAGCGCGTCGTAAAAGCGCTTATCCCACGCGTTCATCAGCACGCTGATTTTGATGATAGCGAGACTAAAACCAAGCGCGAGCAGCAGCAGCGCCCACAGCTTCGCCGCGCCCTTGCCGAACCAGTGCGGACGTAGAATTTCAAAAAATTGCTTTAGCGTTTTCAAATTTTCTCTTTAAATTTTAAAATTTAGCGCCGATTACAGCGAAATCGCGGGATTAAATTTGATCCCGCAGACTCGCGAGCGAATTTTATGCTCGCAAGTCTGTGCGTTTAATTCACTTGGAATTTCGCGAAATTAAATTTATCGCCCCTGCCCGCGATCGCCCGGATCGCTCGCGCTAATCAATCGTTAATCGACCAAATCGCGAGTTAAATTTTAATCCCGCGGCTTCGTTTAAATTTTACCCGTCTCGCCACGCGCGGATTGCGATAAATTTAGCTCACGCTCCTTTGCGTGCTCGCTCCACTTGCAGCTTTGCAAGTACAAAATCCGCGCGAACGAATGCAAAATTTAATCGCGCTCTTGTTATTCGCGCAAAGACCGTCTGCAGACTTCGGCGCACCGGATTGCTCAAGCTTAATGAGCGCCGATCAACTCATACCTTCATGCAAGCCCCGCTGCGCTCGCGCCGACGCCAACTCGCGCGATCTGAGAGCATAAAGCTTTGCGAATACGACTTACTCGCAAATTTTATGCATCCCGCCCAAAGCAAGGCGCGGGCAGACTTTGAGCAAAACAGCGCCTTAATATTTATAATTAAACGTCAGCATAAAATTCCGCGGCTCGCCGTAGTAATTGTTTTGCCCCGCTACTCTGTTATTTTGATTGACGAAGTAACGCTTGTCGGTTATGTTTTTTACCGATAAATTTAGGCTAAAATTCTCGTTATATTCATACGCGGCGTTGGCGTCCCATATCGTGTAGCCGCCCTGTACGGGGATGTCATTAGCGGGGTAATAAGCGCCCGTTGAGATATTGTGCCTAGTATATTGGTTGTCGGTCTTGCTCTGATATCGAAATCCGGCGCCCAAAGTGATCTTTTGCTGCGCTACGAGAGGAATTTCGTAGCTGCTGTAGAGCTTAAACATACGCTTAGGAATCCACGGCTTGGCATTAGCGCCCTTGCGATAATCGACGTTGCTTAACGCCGCAAGGCGCCTCTCATCCTTCATATACTCGCTTTTATTGTAGGTATAGCCTCCGAATACTTTCCACTCATCGGTAATTGCGCCGTTTGCTTCTATGTCAAAGCCTCTGGATCTGACCTTGCCGCTGGCTACCGATCTGCTTAGACCCGTAGCGTCATAATAATCGTAGTCGGTAACGGCTCTATTTTCCTGCTCGATCTGAAAGAAAGCTACGGTCGTATTTAGCGCGCTGTCGAAAAATTCCGACTTCAAGCCCACTTCGGCGTTATAGCCTACGATCGGCTCTAGAATTTTTTCGTTTCTATCCCTAGCGGTTTGAGGTTTATAAATTTTGGCATAGCTCGCATATAGCGAATGATCTCTCGAAAAATCCCACGTAAGCCCCACGTAAGGCGTGATCTTGTGTTTTTTAACGATATCGTCTTCGCTGTGGCGACCCGTGCGATAGTTATCCGTAGCGCTTTCTCGCTTTAGCCTTGAATATCTGCCGCCTACGAGCAGATGCCAATCATCGTTAAAATTATATCTCGTGCCCATCGCAACCATCTGCTGATAAATTTTAGTCGTGTAGTAAAGATTGTAGCAGCGGGTTCCAAGCGCGCATAGCGCGGTCGTATCATTCCAATTAGGCTCGTTGTTTATAAGCCCCTTATTAAAGCTCTCATATGTCAATCCCGCTGCGCCGCCGTAAACGTCTCTATCGTGCTGCGCGAATCTCTCCTTCGACGCGGTGGCGTTTATAAAAAAAACATGGCTCTGTCCGAACAGCTCATAGTTTATATCGCTACCTACTTGAAAGCTTAGCTCTTTACTGCCGTTGTCGTATCTGTCATAGCCTATGTATCTGCTCGCAGGATCCCTACCCACTCCGTGCCAGCTGCCGAATTTCAACAAGCTCTCGCTGTGAGTATAGTTTAGTTTGGCGTAAGCCTTGATATTATCGCTAAATTTATGATTTAGTTCCAAAAACGTATTATATTTTT
Organism: uncultured Campylobacter sp.; assembly: GCF_937997595.1. GTDB lineage: Bacteria > Campylobacterota > Campylobacteria > Campylobacterales > Campylobacteraceae > Campylobacter_B. Next base: position 4,022 of record NZ_CALKTS010000138.1, read on the forward strand.
CATAAACCGACCTACTCCAATCCGATATAAAGGTCCTTCTTTTGCTTAAATTTAACGCGTTGCCGTCGTTATCCATTACGGGGATACCGAAAGGATCGTAAACGCTTCTCGTTTTTTGATAGATCACGCCAGCTAAAATTTCGCTAAAATCTCCTAGATCAGCTCCCACCATCGCCGATGCCGCGCCACGCTCGGTGCCTTGTAGATCTCTATAAGAGCCCTCCTTGCCGCTTACGCCGATGAGCCGTCCTCGGAGCGAGCCGCTTTCGTTTAAGCCGCCCGTCACGTCCACGCTGCCGCGATAATAATCATAACTGCCCGCACTTAGCGATAAATTTGCTCCAAACTCCTTTTGAGGACGCTTTCTTACTAAATTTATAGTTCCGCCGGGCTCGCCGTTGCTCTGCGTAAGACCCGCGACGCCGCGTAAAACTTCGACGCGATCGTAAAACGCCAAATCCGTGTGCTCCTTAGACTGCCCGTAAAGCCCCTGCGCCGCAAGCGCAGTAGTGGATTGC
>NZ_CALKTS010000139.1 GCF_937997595.1 uncultured Campylobacter sp.
GATAATGCGAAAGGATTATATTGGCGCCGTCGGTATTAACCGCGTAGCGCGCTTTCAGATCGATGCGCTGGATAAACGCAGCGACGAGGATTTTTACGAGCTGATCGGCGATGATGACGGAGTATTTGGCTGTATGACACTGCTAGGCTGCGAGGATCACTGCCCTAAGCATCTTCCGCTTCAAAGCAAAATCGCCTATGTCCGCCGCAAGCTTGCCGCTCAGGGCAAATGCGGCTGCGGCAAATAAAATTTAAGCGGGTTTTTCCCGCTTAAATTTATCTTCCAATTTTATAAATTTTACCTCGATAGACAAATTCCAAAATGCTTGGGTCAGGCAAGTGAAGTAGCTTTAAATTTAATACTATCCCAAGCGACAGAGAAGTAAAATACAAAATCGCTTAAGATCGCTAGCGAGGGATAAGGATGAACGAAGCAAAGCCCAAAGAGTTAAAGAAAATTCTAAATGAACGACGTCAAAATGTGGAGCAGAGCTCTGGAAATAGTTTTAATCTTGAAAGCTTAAAATGCCCAATTCAAATAAGCGGAATCTGGAACTAAAAAATTGTCTAGAAATTTTAATGATAGAAATTCCAATATAAATATGAAGACCCATTGTAAAAAAGAGTTAATAATAAAGGATTTTAGTGCTTTAATAGGTTTTTTTCCAATTTTGTATATTAATATTGATCATAATACTTTCTCAAACAGGAATGTTGTCTAATTTTGGTATTGAAAAATTTTCCGAATCAGAAGATTCTTATTTTTTCATTATTTTTTGCACTATTATTCCATTTATTAGAATTATTGAGCGCGATAAACCATTTAATAGGCGCTTTATAATTTTTAACGAAAAATTTATTTCGGTAGAAGCCGAAGGAATAAAAATCTTCCGAATAAATCTAGATGAAATTATTAAGATATCTAAAAATATGGATACTAGGACTTCTACACCAGAATATTTTCCAATTTCAAAAGAACTCTTCTATTTCTGTATATTCGCTACCATAATAACAATGATCTTATTTGTTTTTAAAGACTTTATAGTTGTATTTATATTGTTGGCCACAATATTCATTCTTCCAAAGAATTTAATTTGTACTGTAATTGGCGGCTTGGAAGCAAACAAAATATATGATCGTTTGGCAATATATTCTAAAGATGGCATCATAATAAATATTTTTATAAATTCCAATAAAGATTATTCGGAATTAAGGAGATACTTTTTATTACATAAGAGTATTAATATAGATAATGTTAGAAAAGAATTTATGATATTTCACAAGGAGTTTAAACATGGATAAGAGAGAATTAAATGCGTAAATTGAGCTTGATCGCGCAGAAAAAGAATTTGTAAAATTTAAAGATAGTGCTCTGCTATTTTGTAATATAATTGAAGCTAGGTTCAGTAAATTTAATATCCATCTAAGCTACAAAAGGCAAAATAGGCAAACTTTTGAAATCGCTAGCGAGGGATAAGGATGAACGAAGCAAAGCCCAAAGAGCTAAAGAAAATTCTAAACGAACGGCGTCAAAATTTAGAGCAAGGCTCGCAGGAAGATTTTAGTGCTCAAAATTTCGATGGCGAAAATTTTAATACCTCAAAATCCGTTAACTCAAATTTAAATGTTTTAAATTTCGATGCCTCGGATTTAAACAATACAGATTCTAAAACTTTAAATTATAATGATCGAAATTTAGACGGTCTAAATTTAAACGCAGAGCGCGGTAGAAAATTTCAAAATTTAGATCCAGACAATGCTATTTTATTTAAAAATTCTAACGCTAGGAACTACGACAAAGATCCGATAGTAATCAAAAATTATGAAAAGTTTTTTGTTTATGCCCATCTTCTTGTATTTCTTCAGGTATCAGGTCTTCTACTATCTTTTATTTGGGATATTGTAGATTTTGGGCATATATATGTAGACGATTATTTAGAAGCCTGTATAATGATATTACTAATCGCCGTTATTACATATATCTTTACCGCAATACGCAATAAACGCGAAATAAGATTTACCGATCAATATATAGAATTTTTAGATAAAGGGATCGTCAAAAGGCAGTGTAAGGTAGAAAAGGATAAATTATGCAAAAACTTTTCTACGCAAAATTTTAGAACCTCATTTTTTATCGTGTTGGTTATATTTTGTGTCGGTTCGTTAGGTTTTTTCTTTGTATTTTTGCTTTGCATGTATGTGGCGAATATATTTATAAAATTCGTCGTGTATTTTTGCATAAATAAAGGCATAAAAGGATTTAAAATTTTTCCATTTATAAAAGTAGATGAGCCGTGGCATGGCGGATATTTATATTATTCCGTTGTCGTATCGGCACACTACTATTTGATTTATTTGTATAGCAGTGAAATTTACGACGAAGTTAGAGAGTATTTTTTGCAGAAAAATATAAATATAGACTATATTAAAAAGGACTATACGGTTTTTATCTAGGAGGATATGCGAAGGGGCGGTAAATTTAAAACTAAAATTTCAATATTTTATGGTAGCCGCCACTAAATTTCGTAGCGATACTGAGTGCAAATACGGCGTAATTTTAGCGCTAAATTTTATGCGTAGAAGCGCTTGTTGAAATTCTAACCGCCTGTCGCTGGAATAAAATTTCGTCGGTAGAATTTTACCCGAGCAACATTTCTACGTGGAATTCTATCGGTAAAATTTAGAAGGCAAAAATTTTGCGCCTTACCCTCTTAAATCTCGCCCTGCGAATTCCGCCCGAGCGAAATTGTCTTGTGAAATCCGTCCGTTTATATTCGGCTAAGCTCGCACTCGGTAGTATTTGCCACTTTATTTGTGGAGGTTGCTTTGAAAGAGATAAAATCCAAGCTCATCATAGCGTGCTTGGTTGTTACGGCAGGCCTATTTTTCTTGATCGCAGGCGGTGCACTTATGGATAGATCCGAAACTCAGCCCACGCAAAATTCCACGGCAAGCCGCATCGCGACCTCCGGCAACTCCTCCAATCGACCGCTAACGGATGAGGATCGCGCTGCACGAGCGAAGTACTGGCACGAAAGGCTGGGCGCCGAGTTAGATTTGGATGAGTGCGTAGTGCAGGGCGATGAGCGAATGGAGTATTTCTGCAAGCTTTTGCGCTCCAAGGACACTGCGCGTATTCTGGCATTTATGCGAGAGCAGCGCATCACTGCGGGCGATCCGCTGCATTTTGGCATAACGGCGATAATGTATTCTAGCTTTTACAACGATGCAAACACTACCGAGGAGCTGATCTATCACGGAGCGGATATCAACCGCACGGACGATTTTTCTCATTCGGCGCTAAGCTATGCTATCGAAAATAACTCTACCGCCGCCGCGGAAGTTCTACTTAAGCATGGAGCTAGCTTTTCTAGCGTTAAATATGTTCGTCCATGGCTTGCGACTCCAGGATGCTGCGATGCCTATTTGGTCGCCGATACTAGCGATGCACAGGTAAGGGAATATTACGAAACGCCTAAAAGCGAGGGTACTAGCGCGGTATCTGATCCGCTCTATTACGCCGTAGCAGGCGGATTTTTGCAGATGACGGAGCTTATGCTTAGTAGCGGCGTAAGACCTGAGATTACCGCTTGGACGGACGATCATTGTATTGCTTTTACTCTCAAACACCGCAAAGATGAGCGGCAGCCGAACTGCTCCATATATCAGATGCTACCGCAGCGATATGACGCAAGTATGCTAAATCTGCTGCTTAAATACGATTTGGCAGGACTTCCGGACGATGAGCGTATCCAAAAAACAATACGATGACTGCCGTAATGATTTGTATTTGTTGAAAGAACATAAGAAAAGATACCTAGAGCATATGGATAATTATTGTTACGATGAGATTATTTTGAACCAGACCTTATTAGGTAGTTTTAATTATGATATGGTCAGATTTGATATGACGGAGCAACCAAAGGATTGGGAAAAGAGTGCAATGATGTTCAACGAAGGTTCGCTGCCCGATCTTAATAGATGCGGCTCGGTAACGCCGAATACGGCGCTGCTGGGTATCTACGATACTCTTATAAAGCGCTACTCTGCGCTCTGCGGTGATGAGCTTAATGGCGCGGGCGGCTTTGATCCGGATAAATTTTTTAGATATTTGCACTTAGATGGCTTGGAATTAAATCTTAAAATAGGATATAAAGGTAAGGTGATAGAGGTGGAGGAGTACGATAAAATTCTAAGGCGCGATGCGTCTAAGCAGCTAGAACAAGTGGGAGCTAAAGCCGCAGATGTTGCGCCTGCCCATGAGTAAATTCTATAAAATTTACAGACGCGATTATCGGCTTCGCGGTTGCTATGTATCTTGCAAAATTCTATAAATTACGCCGATTTAAAATTTGCGTCGTTTTGCTTTGTAAAACGCATGGAATTTTGTCGCCATGACGCAAGCGGTTTGCAAAATCCGGCATGTATGTAAATTTTAAAAATTTCGAGAGTTGCAGCGCGTTAAATCATATAAATTTAGGCGCTAAAACTCGCCTGATATGGACCCGCGAAATTCGCCGCTTAAAATTTCGCGCTACAAATTCTTAAATTCCATCTCCAGCTGCTTGCGCCAGTCTTGCAACGAGCGCTCTGCGTCCGCGGCGTATTTTTCGATAAGAGCGTCCGTTTTATTGAGAAACTCAAATAGCTTGCCCTCCCACACGGCGGGATTTAGGTTGCTTTGATGCA
>NZ_CALKTS010000140.1 GCF_937997595.1 uncultured Campylobacter sp.
GCGGCATCAACCGCTTCACGCTCGAAATCCCGCTGATTTTCATGGCGTCGGATAAGTTCAAAGAGCAAAACGCTGATCTTTGGGCGCGCATCGCCGCAGCCAAAAATAGGCCGTTTTTAAACGACGATCTCATCCACGCGATCGCAGAAATTTTAGAGATGACCGACCTACCCGAGTACGATCCCACCCGCTCGGTGATAAACGCGGATTTCAACGCCTCGCGCCCGCGCATCATCGAGGGGGTCGATTACGATAAGGTTTATAGGCTTCAGAAGGAATTCGGCGAGTAAATTCGGTGAAATTTTGCGCCTTTTAGCAGCGCAGAATTTCGCCTCTTAAAATCTGCGCTCTTATCGCAAACGTTCGCGCCCTAATTTAAGCTTTCGGACACGAGCGCGACCGCATCAAATTTACGCCGCACAAAGCTCCGCAGTAGAGTCTTGCGTCGTAAAATTCTGCCGAGTAAAATTCGGTTTTGTGAAATTTCAAAATTTTGCGGCTAAAATTCCACGGCACGGAATTTTACGCGACCGCATAATTTAGAGCATAGAACCCTCGCCCTGTATTCAAACAGCGAAATTTATTTCGGAATTTTAAAATTTAGCGGTGTAAAATTTGTCCACGCGGCACGGAATTCTACCGCTCAAATTTCACGGCGCAAAATTCCGCAGCACAAAATTTACCGCCAGAATTCAGCTCGTAATTTAAAATTTCAAAATTCCAAGCCACGAAATTTTATACCGAAGAATTTCACGCCCCAATCGGCACGGAGCATCTGCCGCTCGAGCCGCGCATAAAATTCTACGCTTTAAAATTCCAAGCTATAAAATTCTGCACTACGAAATTCCGCCGACAAAATTTTATGTCGCAAAACTCCGCGCCGTAAAATTTAAAAGCGGCTCTTGCTGTAAAATTTCGCGAGCTTAATTTACGCTGCCGCAGCGGTATTTGCCCGCTACAAAGGTGATTTTATCGCGGATCTGAGCGATCTGTCTTAGCGCCTCTGCTAAGAAATCCACGTCGCTTTCGTCGTGGATGAACGAGAAGCTAGCCCGCACCCAAGCGGGTTTGCGCGACATTTCGGTATCGGGTTGTAAGCCGAGCAGATCAAAGCCGTAAGGTGCTGCACAGTCGCAGCCTGCGCGGGTCTGGATCTCAAATTTCTGCCCGAGCACCCCGGCTAGCGCGTCCGCGCCGAGCCCTTGCATATTAAAAGCAAAGAT
>NZ_CALKTS010000141.1 GCF_937997595.1 uncultured Campylobacter sp.
AGACCCCGACATTGCCGAAGAATTGGGAGCTTTTGTAGAAGCTGCTCTATCGGAAGATGATGCGAAGGAAGCGATACAGGAACAAGGCGATGAAAAATAAAGACTGGATAAGGCAGACTGCGGATCATATTATCGACGCGCTGCAAAACGGAACCGCACCATGGATCAAGCCGTGGAAGGCCGAAGAGTTACAAAATACGCTTCCATACAATCCGGTTACAGGAAAAAACTACAACGGGATCAATAGTATAAATTTAATGCTCGAAGGGCATAGTGACCCTAGGTGGCTAACGTATAAGCAAGCCCAAAGTATAAATGCTCAAGTAAAACGAGGAGAAAAATCTACACTCATCCAGTATTGGCAATTTTCAGAGCTCGTAGATAGGCTTGATCAAAACGGCAACCCCATTATAAACGATCGGGGTGAAGTGGAAAAGATAGAGGTAAAGCTCGAAAATCCTAAAGTGTTTTTTGCCAACGTCTTCAATGCCGAACAAATAGCCAATATGCCAAAGCTCGAGATAAAACCCATAAGACAAAAATTTGAAATCATACAGGAAGCCGAAAAAATTTTAGCCGATTCCGGAGCAACGATTAGGCACTATGGTAATACGGCTTATTATTCGCCGAAGCTAGACGAGATAGTTTTGCCCAAAAAAGAGCAATTTATGAGCGAGGGCGCATACTATGCAACGGCCTTGCACGAGCTCGGGCATTGGAGCGGACACGAAACTAGGTTAAATAGGGAACTAAATAATCCGTTTGGCTCAAAAGAATACGCCAAAGAAGAACTTAGAGCCGAGATCGCCAGTTTCCTATTTAATGGTAAAATAGGGCTAGATTATGATCCGAAGCAGCATTTATCATATATCGATAGCTGGGTAAGCATTTTGCAGGATCATCCGAGTGAGATTTTGAAAGCAACGTCCGACGCCACGAAGATCGTAGATTTTTTACAGTCTTTATCTTTGGAGCAAAAGCAGCAAATAGACACCCGGCTTGATATCAAAAGCACGAAGGAGCTAGACATGGCTAAGCAAAAAACCTACTTATACGTTCCATTTTTGGAAAAGGATATTGCAAAAGACGCCGGAGCAAAATGGGATAGGGAGGCCAAGATGTGGTATGCTCCAAAAGGAGCAGATTTAACTAAATTGTCTCCTTGGTTGAATGCGAAAGAAAATACTATAAGCAATGATATGAGCGTTACTGCAGAATTTAAAAAAGCCCTCGAAGCGGCTGGACTTTTAATAGAAGGAGAGCCGATAATGGATGGAAAGCTACACCGCGTAAGCGTGCAAAACGATAGAGGGCAGCAAAAGAGCGGCGCCTACGTCGGATTTTTGAACGGCCATCCGGCCGGCCATATACAAAATTTTAAAACCGGCTATAAAGAGAACTGGAAAAGCGCGTTTTCGGTAAATAACGCCAAAAAACAAGAAATAGACATAAAAAATGCCCTTGAGACCTCCAGGGTCTTAAGGCAAGAAAGAGAAACGGAACTTTCAAGCGCCTATGAAAAGACGGCTATAAAACTCCAAAATGAATATAACGGCGCCAAATGGGCCAATCCGCGACATAAATATTTACAAAATAAAGGTTTTGATAAAAATTTTTACCTTAAGCAGGACGAGCACGGAAATTTATTAGTACCTCTACGAGACATCGAGGGAAAATATTGGGCCACACAAAGAATTTTTGCCAATGGGGATAAAATGATAGGTGCCATGCGAACAAAAGAAGAAAAGGAGCAAGGCATAGAATACCCGGCAAAAAAGCATGGTAATTTCTTCCTGCTAGGAGCCAAAAGCCTAAATAACGTGCAAGAGGTTTTTCTTTGTGAGGGCTTTGCCACTGCTGCCAGCGTATATGAAGCAATGAAAAAACCAACTATTATGGGGGTTGATGCTGGAAATTTAGAGATTATTGTAACGTCGATCAAGGAAAAATATCCAAAGATGCAAATTATGATAGCTGCGGATAACGATATTAAAAGAGAATTTGAAAATAAGCCCAACGTAGGTAAGAATACGGCTTTAGCCATTCAAAACAAACATAAAGACGTTTTGGTAGCGTTGCCGAATTTTAGTAACGAAGAGGCAAGGCGAGGACTTAGTGATTTTAACGATTTGATGAAGAGTCGCGGTCTAGAAGAGGTTAAAAAGCAAATAAAAGAACAAATTTCTAAAGAACTTCATCTAAAAAAGACTATGCGAAATGATAAAGAATTAAAGCAAGAAATTAAAGCGAATAAGGACATTTCAATATCATTATAATATTATAATGATGATATTTAAATGTTAAAATAATATTGGAAAGATATTGAAATGAAAAAAGAAACTAATCAGTTTTTGGTGTTTATTTATGCCCTAATTAGCATTTTTATATGCTTTCTTATATTAAGCATTATAGCAACACAATTTTTGGCATACAAATTTAATTATTCGCCAGCCTTAGGCGAAACTATGGCATACGGACTTTATTTTCCGTTTGCTTGGATTACTTGGAGTTTTAAGTATTACAATTTTTACCCGGATCTTTTTAATAAACTATTTGCTTTAATGGCCTTTGGTGCGGCCATTAGCTTTCTAATGTTTGCAGTCATACGATTAACTTTTTTAAGAAAAGGCAAGCCAATAGAAGATCTACACGGCTCGGCTCACTGGGCAAATTTAGAAGAGATCAAACAAATGGGCATTTTAGAAAATAATAAAGGAGTATATATAGGAGGTTATAAACGAGACAAAGTCATAGAATATTTAAGACATAACGGCCCAGAACACATCATAGTTTTTGCTCCTACACGCAGCGGAAAGGGGGTGTGCATTATAGTGCCGACATTGCTTTCATGGGCTGACTCCGTAATTATCACAGATATCAAAAGAGAACTTTACAATCTAACGGCGGCTTGGCGTAAAAAATATGCAAACAACGTCATATTAAAATTTGATCCGACATGTATAGACGGTAGTGCAACAAGATTCAATATACTAGAAGAAATCAGATACCGAACCATATATGAAATCAAAGATGCACAAAATATAGCCATAAACATTGTCTACAAGGGAGAGACCCCTCCGAACGATCCTAAAACTGGTTCAGCCGACTATTTTAGAAATGAGGCTGCCGCTTTCCTCGCCGCATTCATACTTTTTACTTATTATCTAAGGCAAAGTAAAGGAAAGACAACTCCCGGCTTCAGCGATCTATATAAATTTTTAAATGATCCTGAAAACAGCCTGGATCTACTTTTGGGGGATATGTCGGAATGCGATTTTGATGATATAAATATCGATACGAAAGATTTTATATCAAGGGCTGCCGGTTCTATGAAAAGCAAAGCTTCTGAGGAATTAAGCGGTGTAAGAGGCACCGCCTCAGAGGTATTAAATTTATATGCAGATCCTATCATAGCACAAAACACTAATATGAGTGATTTTAAGATAGATGACCTGATGAATTACGATAAGCCGATAAGTCTTTACCTTGTATTGCCTACCGGCGATAAGAACCGCTTGAAGCCCCTATTTAATCTTATAATAAATCAAATTTTAAGAAAGCTAACCGACAAAGAACTTAAATTTAAAGACGGCCAACAGGTAGCAAGTTATAAACATAGATTACTCTTCTTGGGGGATGAGCTGCCTATTTTCGGCAAAATTTCTACTATAGAGGAAAATTTAGCTTATGCTGCGGGGTATGGTATAAAATTTTTACTAAGCATACAGGACCTAAAACAGCTTTACGGGGCCTATGGAAGAGATGAAAGTATAATCTCAAATTGCAATGTAAGGATTGCATTCGCGCCCAATCAATTAGAAACCGCCAAAGCATTATCGGAAATGAGTGGAACCACAACTATAATCAAAAAACAAATTACGGTATCTGGTAAAAGAACCTCTGTAATGTTGGGGAATGTAAGCGAAATATATCAAGAAGTGCAGCGTCCACTTATGACCCCAGATGAATGTATGCGAATCAAGCCTGCCAAAAAAGATAAAAAAGGCGATATCCTAGAAGCTGGAGATATGGTTATTTTTATAGCCGGTAATGCTCCTATCTACGGAAAGCAAATTTTGTATTTTCAAGACGAAGCATTTTTGCAGCGCACTAAGCTACCACCGGTAAATCCGGACAAAATTTTATTATAGGAGAAAAAAATGTCAAACATTCATTTCGTGCTAAATGGAAAGGGAGGGATCGGTAAAAGTTTTATAAGCTCGCTTCTGGCGCAGTATTTACTCAGTAAAAAGCAAAGCGTAGTGGCTATTGATACGGATCCAAACAATACTACGCTCTACAACATCAAAGCCCTAAAAGCCAAATTTTTGCAGCTGATCGATGATAACGGGAAACTAGATGTTAGGGTATTTGACAAAATCATAGAGCATATTTTTGAAAAAAAGAGCGATAACTATGTTATAGACAGTGGGGCTACGACATTTATACCACTAATAGATTACCTTAAAGAAAATGAGATAGTCGAATACTTGAAAAGTAACAAAACGAATGTCTATATGCATGTTCCGATCGTAGGCGGACAAGCTCAAAGCGAAACAATTTCTGGGTTAGTGCAGCTAGTTAATATTTTTGAATGTGATTTTATAGTATGGATAAACGAATATCATGGACCAATTTCCAACAATGGCTTAGAATTTGAAGAAGGCGAGCAATATAAAAGCATTAAAGAACACATTAAGGCCGTTATATATCTTAGCACCCTTAGCAAGGACACTTTCGGTAAGGACCTTTTGGAACTAACATCTAAGAATTTAACCTTTGACGAAGCAATGAGCGATAAGGATTTTTCCTTAATGAGCAAACAAAGGTTAAAAATTTATAGAGATAAGGCCTTTAAGCAATTAGAAATAATATTATAGTAATGTGATTATAACATTATAATAACATTACTATAAGCTTATTATAATGTTATTTCGGTATAATGGCAATAAATCATTTAAAGGAGTAAAACATGCAAGAATATCCAGAGGTCTATAGTCTAGAAGAGAGCTTGGCGATACTTAAAAAATATAAAAGCGAGCTGACTAGGGAACAATATGAAAGCGTAAATTCTACAATCCGTGGCTTTGCTATCGAGGACATGTATTTGAACGAAAGAGATATTAAAGATTTGGTCGCAATTCACAATGGAGCCGATGCGGAAGAGCTGATTAAGAGAGTTATCAATGAATGATTTTGATTTAAGACTGCTGGAGAGTAATAAGATCGGAGCAAAAACCCTTGATGAGCTATTCCGTAAAGAGCGAAGTATAGTTTCAAAAAGGGTTGAGCTTCTTAAATTTATGCCTCCACGTGGCAATCTTGGATACGATCATTTAAAGGCTATACACTTTTTTCTATTTAGAGACGTCTATTCGTGGGCCGGTAAAGATAGAGCCGATATGGGGATTTACGGCTTTTTCGGGAAAGAAGACTCATCTTTTTGTAGAGGAGAACTTATTCCTAAAGAGGCTGACAAAATTTTTACGAAGCTGAAGGAACAAGACTTTTTTAAAAACGCCAAAGATATAAATGAGCTGGCAAAAAATATGGCAAATTTTATGTCCGATCTCAATGCTCTCCACCCATTCCGAGAGGGCAACGGCAGAACGCAGCGTTTCTTTTTGAGGGATCTGGCCAAGAATATTGGTTACAAGCTTGATCTAGACTTGATTACTAAAGAGAGAATGAGAGCGGCATGTATAGACGCTATGAGTGGCAAGAATACTAAACTTGAGACGCTTATTAAGTCAAATCTTAGAGGATTTAGACAAAATTTAGATCTCGAACAAAGTAGGGGCCTGAGATTAAAGTAATAACCCTTGCAATCATTGCAATTTTATTCGCCTTAAGCGCTATTTTTTACAAATTTGATTTAATAATAAATTATACTGAGTCGATGCCAATTGGATTATATCGATTATACCAAGATAACAATTTTCAAAAAAATGACTTAGTAATACTCTATTCTAATATTACACATGGCTTCTTATTAAAAAAAATAGCTGCAACAGCCGGGGATTTGGTAAATACCAATAGGGAAGGCGTTCATATTAATGGTATTTCAATAAAAAATACTAAAGTATTCGAGTTTGGCAGTCACCAGGAAAGATTAAATTTTACACCAATGAATAGAATTTTAGAAAAAAATGAAATTTTTGTCGTAGGAGAACACCCAAAGAGCTTTGATAGCAGATATTTTGGAGCAATCGACATTAATAAAAGCCGGGTCAAAAAGATCAAACCCGTATTAATCTTTAAAGGCAGCAGCAATGGATAAAAAAGAACTTATTGACGAAATAGCCAAAAAACATCATATTATACTGGATGAAGCCGATCCGATTTTAGCTGTTGTCAGCGCAAACGAGATGATCTTTGACGAATATATTAATAAAGTCGATAATCTATTTATCAAACATAAAGCGGACCTTGAAAGCTTTAAAATTAATATATCACGAGAGTTAAAAGAATACATTGAAACGAACAAAGAGATCCTGCGGACCATTGCTGCGCAAAATCTTAAATTCTCAGAAAGCAAACAAGAAAAAATAGAACAACCAGAAGGCCCAAAAGAAGAAAAATACCAAATAAGCAAAAATCATATCTTTATATTTATGATATCGCAGATTATTCTTCTACTTATGGGGCTTTTAGTTGGTGTCTTAATCTGATAATCTAAAAAATTACTTGCTAAAAATTTTAAACCTAATATATTGATTGACTCCCATACCTAAATCTTGAGCCTCCGTGCGCACCCTATCAAGCTCATCTTCTGTAAAATATATCTGAAAAGTTTTATCTCTTTTTAGATTTTTCTTTCTCTGTGATGTTTCACCACGTGCAGAATCAACAAATTTTTCCTCCGGTGTTACATTACCGCTTGCTCTTTTAAAACCCATTAGTTATCCTTTCTCATGATTTACGAATTTTAAAATCTTTTTTCTGCAGCACTTAATAATTCTGAATAAAATTCTTCGAAATCGGCTATTGCTTTATCACCATTTTTACAAAACTCTTTCATGCTCTTTCCCTCTATGACGGCTTTTTTATATGCTTGGCGTTCGTAGATCACGCTATCCATTAACACCAAATCGCTTAAATTTCTATCATTTTTAGCCTCGTCGATATATTCTCTTAGGCTTTGCAGCTCTTTAACTAAAAACGGATTAGGCGATACTCTATTTACCAACACCAAAGCAAGTAAATTTTCATTAAGCTCCCTTACTTCGCCATATATATCAAGCATATGGTCCAATACTCTCACATCATATTGAGAAGGTATAGTAGGAATAATGATAATGTTGGAATTTAACATGGCTTTTCTCATTTCCTTACTATCTCTTCCTCCCGTATCGATCACTATAGCATCGAAATGATCTTGCATACGTTTTATTTCATCCCCCAAGCTTAAGCCGGTTTTAGATACGCTGCTAAAAAGTGGGCTTAGATTGCCCTGACTGCGCATATCTGAAAAAACCTCAGTCGATCTTTGTGGATCGGCATCGATCAATAAAACATTGTCGCCATCTTCGGCTAAGCGTGCGGCTAAATTTACAGCCAAAGTCGTTTTGCCGCTGCCGCCCTTTTCATTGACGATAGAGATTACCATACAATATCCTTTTAATGTTATATTAATGTTTTTATCATATCAAAATAATATTAATATAACATTAAAATACTACTTATATTCATATATTAATCTTGATTTGATCCTTTAACTCTTTTGTATATCCCTTTTGGATCTCCGCTACGATTTTATTTACTATGTCATAGTTTTTGGAATTTCCTAAATCTATCGCATTAGCTTGCTTATCCAATTTGCTCTCTTCCATACCATACTCTTTAATATATTGATCCACGTCCACGTTTCTATTCTCATAAAATCCCTTAGCAATATCTTCAACCTTACCATCTTTATTAAACACGTATAAAAATTTTCTAAATCTTTCCAACTCTTTAATATTGTTGTTTTGCTCTAGTCTCTTTTCAATTTCAGTATTCATGGCCAATAGTCCATTAAAATTTTTATTATTTACCAAAAAGCCATCTACTTGAATTTTAACAGGTATCGTATTCATTTGATCAGCGACGTCAGCGGATACACCTAACCTTTTAAAGTCGCCGGCAAAAATATTTGCTCTAATTTTAGACAATTTCTTTCTAAATTTTTCTAAATTTTTTATTCCCCTTTGCCTATCAATATCCTTTACTTTTTTATCTTGCTTTAAAATTTTAATTTTTAAATCGACGGCCTCTTTGATTTTTAACCTGGCTTGCTGCTCTGTTTTTTGGTTTTGGTTGGCAATATTTATACTTTGCATGGACTGATCTTTAAATACTACATTTAGGCTATACTCATTTACTATATCAAGCACATCCTTTTTAAATTTATCGTTACCTGTTATATTTAAATTTTTTCCGAAGCGTTCCATAGATACCAATAATGATTTCAACAGAAGCTCCCTGTCGTCTTCCAGCATTGAAATTTTAATAAATTGTCCCTTATCTATAATTTTACTTTTACCGTTACCCTTATAAACGATATACCCCTCTTTACTAATAAAATCCGCGTCTTCAAAAATTTGTGCTTTGTCTGTTTTAGAGGATAAAGTATTCTCAGATAAATCAAATTTAGGTTTAGTTATCCTAAGCATACGGATAGCTTCCTGGTTTCCACTAAGCGCTTCATCAAGTAAAAAATCCCTGAAAGAACGCTTTTTATACTCTTTGTATAGTTTGCCTACTTTATTTTTAAGCAGCGCTCTTTGCGTTTTTGAATAAATTATTGTTTTTTTATCAAAATTTGATGATTTTACCAACTTATTAAGTTCATTCCTTCTAAGCTCTATAAAGTCAAGTCCCAGCTTAAGCTTTTTTCGCCTTTGCTCATCTGCCTCTTTATATTTTTCATAAAGAGGATGGGTTGGCATGCCTTCAAATTTATTAAATTTACTCTTTGTCGGCTGTTTCTCTTCAATCTCAAAAGTCGGCTTCAAGTTTAAATTTTTTCCAAATCTCTTTTCTAAAGCTTGCTTGGACAATTCCCTATGAACGCTGCTGGCTTTACAAAATAGCTTTTCACTTTTACTTGATATTACAAACCCCTTTCTTCTTTCGCGAAATTCCAGATCATACTTAGCTAAGCACCTTCTTAAATCTTGAAAAGTTGTCTTATTGGCAGCCAAGAGCATAGATACTTCGGCATTAAGCTTAGTTTTAACCCATGTCTCAAAATCACACGACATCGTATGTTTATTATATTTGTTTTGACCTTTATCATTACTCGAGATATGATTATCAATTTTTAATCCAAATTTCCTTTCAAGCTTTATGGCCGTCTCCTGCAAAATTTTGACATCGTTATATGGATTTTTCACTTTCAGAGTGTCAGGATCTACTTTATTCACGGCTATATGCATATGTAAGTTATTGGTGTTGGAATGAACTACGCTCAAGCGCTGATGTTTTTCCATACCCAGAGCCTTCATAAGCTCGACTTCTATGGATTTCATAACTTCAAAACTCAGGTGTTCATCCTCTTGAAAAGAAACCACTAGATGCATAGTTTTATCTTGTTTTGACGTAGTATTTAGCGCTTGAGTATTTAAAATTTCAGCTATGTTATCCTCTTGATTTTCGAAAGAGCAATTAGAAAAGTTATATGCCTCTACCTTTTCCATTCCGTTATTCTGATCGAGCATATATTCAAATAAAACCTTGGCACCATCGTTTTTTACATCTAAAATATACTCGGAAAGTGCCTTAAAATTTGATTTATGCTTTTTGAATATCACTTTTTTGACTATCATTCTTAAAAATCCTCAAAACCTGATCTTTCAGAAGTTGTTGCAAATCTAGAATTTGATCTACTACTTTATCAATATCCTCATAGCTTCTTTTGGCGGAGAAGCTGGCTTTAGTATCCTCATTTTTAACTAACCAATGCTTAAAAAGACCGCCTAACCTTCCAAGATCCCCGGCTACATTTAAAATATCATGCGCCACTTTTTGATCTACGATGCAGGTAACCGGGTAATTCATAGAAAGATCACGTAAAAACCTAGAAATCGTAAGCCCGTATCCGCTCGCTTTTTCTACTAATGCTTCATATTCGCTTTCACTTACTCTGATTGCTATTCTTTTCGTTTTATTCATTTTGGCGCATCCTCCCGTTTAGAGCACTTGTGCGATAAACCTTAGCAAATGTTCGACATTTGCATATCCTGTCCTAAACTCCAAAAGGATTATAGCTCATTATCAGTTATTAAGCAAGAAAATTATAAAATAACCAATAATTACTTATAATAACTTATAGAAAAGGTGGATCAAAATGAAAAAAGGAGAAGCAAAAATCGAATTTTACGCTATTTTAAATTTCTTACAAGAAGAATTTGAAGCAGGCATCGTAGTATCAAAATTTTTATATGAAAAAGCCAAAAAATATAAAAATATAAAAATGACCTACAAACAATTCAATAAATATTTTAACGATACTTTTAAAACTCCAAAAGAAAAAATCAATAGTAATATTGAAATTATAAGAAATAATACTGAAACTGAACCAGTTAGACTAAAAATTTCAACTGGATCAAAGAAAAATTTTGATCCTATGTTTGGTAAAAAATTTACAAGAGACGATATATTATAAAAAAAGGCTAAAAAATGATAAAAGAAGACAAAATGGTAAAAACTATGAAGATCATAGCATACCTAGGAGCAATTTTCTGGGCTTGGGTTATAGGAATTTATATGGGCCAGCATGTTGAATCGAATTTCTGGAAAAATGACGCCGGGATAGAGTTTGAAGCTGGAGATAGATCCTATTCTATACTTAGTCCAAGAGGCGCCAACGACATCCAAATTGTAGACTTAGATCGCAATGGCTCAAAGTATATAAAAATTATTAAAAAATGAAAATAATGGTTTTCAATAGATAAAGATCTACGATGCCTATTTTAGGGCATTTTTAAAAAAGTGTTTTAACAAATTTAAGTTTTCAAAGCTTAAAATAGCCAAATCCGCTTAAGAATATGACTAAATTTGGTCAAAACTAGCTCGAAACTTAAAATAAATCGTCTATAGTATTTTTCCTTTTTGGAGTGTGAAGATCGCCGCTTGATTTTTGAGCGTTAGCGAAAAAATCTATGTGCGGCGCAATAAAAGTTCAAAAGTAAATTTATTTACTTTTGATTTACCTTTTTAGGGAAAAATTTTTTCGTCTTAATATAAGTATAGAGAAAACCCTTAAAAAAATGCGTTCTAGGCCCGTTGCCATGGGGCTTTAAGCACATTCTACCGATGTAGCCATTTTTTGACATTTTTGTCGAAATTCGTTACATTTTTGTAGCCGTTCTTTTACATAAATGTTATTTTCATATTGACAAAATTGTAGTTTTTATATTGACAAAATTTTTATCATGGAGTATAATAGTGTAGTCTAAATATTAGCATGGAGGTGATGGCACATGGCTGAAAGAACGAAAGTTTTTGAGGGAGTTACAGAAGTTTTAGATCCTAGGACCGGCGCTGTATCAAAATATGAAAATCGCCGGGTCTTTAAATACGATTCTACTGACGATTTTATCATGTTTTTTACAAACAGCATGGGGTCATTGAATAGATTGGACAATATGGAAGCTAAGGTGCTCTTTGCCATGCTAAATAACTTTGTTACTTTCAGGAATAGCATAGATGTCTCTCCAAATACCCGGAAGAAGCTTGAGGCTTTATGCGGCATACATAGGGTTACACTTTCTAAATCAATAAAAGGACTAGTTGAAAAGGAAATTTTGGTTAAAATTCCAGATGAAACGACTGGATATTATCTGAATCCTTATGTCTTTGGCAAAGGAAAGTGGACAGATATTGTCAAATTGAGACAGAATCTACAACTAGAATTTGACTTCAAGAAAAAAGAGGCTACAGCTACTATTTCGGCGACGTCTGTAGATTCAGAGGGGCAGGATATTTTGGAGAATCCTCAAAACTATTCTGTAATTAACCATGAAATATCCGTTACAGAAAAGGGAGCCACTCAAGATATAACTTTAGTAGAAAACTCCAATGTAGGTCTTTTTGCTGACAATACTACAAAAGAGGAGCCAAATTTATTTAATACACCTACTTTTATAAAGCATAAAAAACCCGCTATGGGCTTGTTAAAATTTTCGGGGATCCTCAACGGAGCAATCCCCCCGGATATAACAGCTAAGGATATTAGAGCCAAAAGAGCAAAAGAAAAATTTGGAGCAAATGAATGAGCAACGTATTCCTTGATACCAATGTGATGATAGACTTTTTAGAAAGCACCAGACCAAACCATCAAAAGGCACAAGATCTGGTAGAGAGTTTATTAAAGGATAACCACAAGATAGTCATCAGTGAAAATTCCTTATCCGACATAGCTTATATATGTCGAAATAGCGATATAGACGCATTGATTAGTATTTTTGAAGAGCTAACTTTTGAGCCCTCAATAATAATAGCTTCTTTTGGTGTTCAAGCTATAAGAAATGCATGCAGTCGCTACAAAAGATATAAAGGCGACTTTGAAGATTATCTGCAATACTTTTGTGCCGAGAAAGAATCGTGTGTGGTTATATACACATCGGATGTAAATTTCCCACAAATAGCTATACCCGTTAAGGGTTATGATTTTCCATAAAAATGAAACAAATTTTTTCAATAATTTTGAATTTGTCTCAAAAAATAATACCATGCACTTTACTTTTTGTCTATAATATATTATAATAACGTTATGAATTTATTGATTGGAGCAAAACGAATGCCGCTTTTCATAACCCCTAAAATTGGGGGGGGGGGGGCGAAAAAAGCCTAACCCGAAACAGCCGCCACTACACACTTTTACTTTGGGATATCAGCTATGAACGCTGAATATGCCGAAAGGATCATCGTAAAAATTCGACGCGAATTTGGCGATGAAATTTTAAAACTACTTGAAGACCAATCAACTATTGAGCTTATGTTAAATTCAGATGGCCTACTTTGGATAGAGAGGCTTGGCGAAAATATGCAATGCCTCGGCGAATTCTCGCAGGCCAAGGCCAAATCCATTATAGCCTCCGTGGCCAGCTTCCTAGATACAACAGTCAACGTCGAAAACCCTATATTAGAGTGTGAGCTTCCGCTTGATGGCTCAAGATTTGAGGCATTACTTCCGCCTGTTGTAGCCAATCCCACATTTAGCATTAGAAAAAAAGCTATTAAAATTTTTACTCTCGAAGACTATGAAAATTCTAAAATTCTGACAAAAAGTCAAAAGGAAAAAATCATTCAGGCTATAAATGAACGCCTTAATATCCTAATTGTCGGCGGCACCGGTAGTGGCAAGACGACATTTGCAAATGCTGTCATAGACGCAATTTCAAAATATACCCCGGAACATCGGATTGTGATTATAGAAGATACTGCGGAGCTTCAATGCTCTTCAAAAAACAAAGTAATACTAAGGGCCGGAGACAAAGCCGATATGTTAAGGCTGCTTAAAGCGACAATGAGGCTGCGCCCGGATCGTATTATAGTAGGAGAAACGCGCGGTAAAGAAGCTTTGGATCTTCTTAAGGCTTGGAATACCGGGCACCCGGGCGGTATCGCTACGGTGCACGCAAACTCGGCATATAGTGGACTAATAAGGCTGGAGCAGTTAATTGCAGAAGTTAGCAATACGAATATGAGTAAGCTAATCGCCGAAGCCGTAAATTTAATCGTATTTATCGCCAAAACGAATGAAGGACGTAAGATTCAAGAGATCATCCAAGTTTTGGGATATGACAAAGAAAGTGAAAAATATGAAATCAAGCAAATTTAAAAAAGGAAAAACATGCAAAAAATAATTTTGTTTTTGGTGTTGGGTGTCTGTCTTACTTATGCTTCTACGACTACGGGACTTCCATGGGAAAGCCCGTTGGAAACTATCAAACAGAGTATCACGGGACCAGTTGCATTCGGTATATCACTTCTTGGCATAGTAGCAGCCGGAGCCGGTTTGATATGGGGCGGCGAGTTAAGCGGATTTATTAAAACAATGATCTACATCGTCCTCGTCATTGCCGTTATCATTAGCGGAACGAACATAATGAATATGTTTAGTGCCAAGGGTCTATTAATATGAGCGCGACAGAGGAATTAGCCAGGGTCGATATTTATTCGGCCCTCAATAAACCGAATTTAATAATGGGCGCCGATAGAGAGCTTATTTTATTCAATGGGCTTATAAGCGCTGCGCTAATTTTTACGGGGCTTACGATAGTAACGACGCTTTTAGGTATTTTTCTTTTGGTGGTTTGCAGCTTCTTATTACGGCTCATGGCTAAGAGCGATCCTTTAATGCGGCAGATTTTTATACGCCAAACAAAGTATAAAAATTTTTATCGCGCGCGATCGACGCCTTTTTGTATGTGATGGTAAGGGACAATTATGCTACCGCTTAAAGAATTCAGAAGCAAAGCCAAAGCGCTTCCGGATATTCTTAACTATGCGAGCTTCATAGACGACGGGATTTTGCTAAATAAAGACGGCAGTTTAACAGCCGGTTTCTATTATCGTGCTGGTGATATATCCTCTATGACCCTCAACGATCGAAATTCTTTAAACGCTAGGATAAATGCTATACTCACACGGCTCGGGAATGGTTGGGCGGTCCACGTCGATTGCTCGAGGATCAGAGTTGAAAACTATATGGATGGCCGAACGTATTATCAAAGTCCTATAGCCCAAATTTTAGAAAATGAACGAAGAAGCTATTTTGAGAATATAGAGCATTATGAGAATATATTCTCAATAATATTTACATATCTCCCGCCCAATCGAAATGTTACTAAAATTTCAGATTTGATGGTTATTGATGAAGGAGATGCGGCTAAATCGCAAAATGCCAAGCTTTTGCAATATTTTAAAAATCAGTTATCCGATATCGAAAGAAGTTTAGCTAACTTCATAAGAATAGAGCCCATGAGACAAAGAGTAATGATCGATGAGATGAACAATGAAACTATAATGGATGATATGCTCGAATACATCAATTTTTGTCTATGCGGAGAGCGCCAAAAGGTCATTTTGCCCAATGCGCCAATGTATCTAGATTGTTTGATCGGTGCAAAAGAATTCCAAACTGGAATGCGCCCTAAAATAGAAGATAAATTTATAGGCGTTATCGCTATAGATGGCTTTCCGAGCGAAAGCTATCCAAACATTTTGAATGCTCTTACGCAGCTAAATTTTGACTATAGATTCAATACCCGGTTTATTTTCATGGATAGGTATGAGGCCTTAAAAGAGCTGAATAAATATCGCAAAAAATGGCAGCAAAAGACTAGAGGGTGGTTAGATCAACTGCTAGATCGCCCTACTAGAAAATTGGACGAGCACGCCACTTTAATGGTAGCGGAGCTTGATAACGCTATAGCTGAAGCAAACGATGGATCCGTATCTTACGGTTATTATTCAGCAAATATAGTGATTTTTAACGAAAATGTCGATAAGTTGGAAGATAACATCAAAGAGGTAAAATCAAGTCTTGAAAAATTAGGTTTTATGGCTAGAGTTGAGGATATAAACGCAGTAGAAGCATATTTAGGCTCTCTTCCGGGGTTTGTTTATCCAAATATCAGGCGCCCAATTTTAAATACTTTAAATCTAGCCCATTTGCTTCCTCTTTCCGCTATATGGGCGGGCGAAAAATATAATCCTAGCGATAAATTCCCACCGAACTCCCCGCCTCTTATGCAAACTGTGACGCATGGAGCGACTCCATTTAGGATCAATTTGCATGTCGGCGACTTGGGGCATACTTTGATTTTTGGCCCTACGGGAGCAGGCAAATCGGTATTATTGGCAAATATACTTTTAAATTTTCAAAAATACCCCAATGCTAAAATATTCGCTTTTGATAAAGGGCGAAGCCTAATGGCTACAACGCTCGCAACGGGCGGTATTCATTATGACATAGCAGGAGATGATTCCTCTTTGGCGTTCGCCCCTCTTAGCAATATCAAAACACCAAATCAAATAACCTGGGCCGAAAGCTGGATAGAAACCTGCTTAAAACTGCAAAACGTAACGATCACGCCAAAACATAAAAAATCTATACATGAGGCTATGCTTTCGCATGTAGATACCAATTCCAGATCTCTTACGGAATTTATCTCGAATTTACAGGATCAGGAACTGCGGGATGCGCTTAGTCATTATACGGTATCTGGGCCCGCCGGTTTTTTGCTCGATGCGGAAAACGACGGGTTAAAACTATCACGCATAACGTGCTTTGAAATAGAAAATTTAATGAATTTAGGAGATCAAAATATAATTCCGACGCTGCTTTATTCGTTTTATAGAATAGAGCAAGCTTTGGACGGAAGCCCCGCGATCATCATTTTAGATGAGGCATGGATCGCCTTAGCACATCCCGCCTTTAAAGCGAAAATCAAAGAATGGCTAAAAGTTCTCAGAAAAGCGAATTGCCTTGTCGTAATGGCCACTCAAAGCCTGAGCGATAGCGCAAAAAGTGGGATACTTGATATATTGCAAGAAAGCTGCCCGACTAAGATATTTTTACCAAACAATGAAGCGTTTAACAAGGGCAGCGACAATACTTTGGGACCTTATGATTTCTATAAGGTATTCGGCCTCAATGACGTTCAAATTTCAGCCATTAATAATGCCATACCTAAGCAAGAATATTATTTTGTTTCACCGCTAGGCACGAGACTTTTTAATATGGCATTGGGTCGAATGAATCTGGCTCTTACTGCTTGCAATGATAAAAATTCAGTCAGGCGTATTCAGGAGCTATATGCTAAAGATCAAAAGAACTGGGCCTATACTTGGTTTAATGAGAGGGGCATAAATTATGAACCTTATCAAAATTACAAAATAGCTAAAGGAGCTTAAAATGACTAGACGAATTTTTATTTCTGGTGCAGTATCGGCAATGCTGATGAGCAATTTAGGAGCCATAACTGTATTTGACCCTTCTAACTTTGCTCAAAATATTCTTCAAGTTTTGAGCCAGGCAAAAGACTATGCAGAGCAAGCAAGACATTATCAGGAGTTGGCGCGGCAACTGCAACAGCAAATGGAAATGGTAAGAATGCAGACTCAAAATTTGCAAAATCTTTCAAAGTATGATTGGCAAAATTTGGGTGCTTTGCTTTATAAGATGAAAAACGTGTATTCGTCCGTCGAAGCCATTTCCTACGACATGGGAAATGTAAGTGAGATTTTTGACAAACACTATAAGGATTTTGAAGGATATTATGGTGATATGGCAAGCGCATCCAACGAAGAAGATCGTGGTAAAAGTTTTGCTGAACGCTATAGAGATATTACAAAAGCAAATCAAAATACCTTAAAAGGCACTCTCCAAAAATTAGAGCTTGAAGAAAAAGATTTCGATAGCGAAGAAGCTATTGTCAAAAAGCTTAAAGAGAGATCGGCTAACTCAAAAGGAAATTTAGAAGTGCTGCAGGCTGGAAATGATCTCATGGCATATCAAATTGATGAAACAAGAAGGCTTAGAGTTACCTTAATGACGCAGGCTAATGCCATAACCAATTATCTTTCGGCCCAAAATAACAAAGAAATTTTGCAAGACGCCAAAAGCAAAAAAATGAAAGAAGGAAAAAACGATTGGGAAGGGAAGTCGGATTTAAATGCAATCAAATTTTAATTTATTATAATTGCTTGTTTTCAATTTTATGCAAAGGAGAATTGCAATGAAAAAGGTAATTGTCAGTATGTTGGCCGTAGGTGCTTTTATTTTTCTAACAGGTTGTGAGGAGAAGCCAAAAACAAGGGATTATTACAAACAACATGTAGAAGAAGCTAAAGTAAAAGTTCAAGAATGCGCAAAAAAAGAAAGAATGAGTAAAAATGAGCAAGAAGACTGTTCTAATGCCAAATTTGTTACAGAAGCCGGCACAAATACGTGGGAAGGAAAATCCGACCCTAACGCGCTCAAATACGAATAGCTTTTTATTAAGATCAGCTCTCTTGCTGATCTTAATTCCTGCGGCGTGTTTTGGAGTCGAAAATTCAGATGGAATTTTAAGCTTAATTCGCTCGGGTATATTGTCTTGGCAGCCAACTATAAAAACGGCTTGTATGTGGATATTTGCCGCTTTAGTAGTTATAGACTTAACCTGGACTTTCGGGAAAATGGCGCTTACTGGCTTCGAATTTGGTGAATTTGTTTTTACACTTATTAAAAAGATCATATTTATTGGAATTATAATTTTTCTATTTGATGTAGAAAAATGGACTAAGTGGCTTTTCGAAGGTTTTGTGGCACTTTCGGGCAAAGTAAATCAAAATTCTGTTCCGATTACTCCCAATACTGTTCTTTCCCAGGCTATTAGCATAGTTATGATAATTATCAATTCTATAGATTTAAATATACCAGAAAGTTTTTTAAAAATAATTTCAGCGCTACTGATGCTTGTAGCATTCGCTTTTATGGCAATAGATTTAATGATAGTTTATATAAAATTTTTCTTAATGGTAGTAATTACATATTTTTCTTTGGCGATTAGCGGTATCGAACATTTCAAAAGCATGGGCTTCAATCCTATTTTGTCGTTTATAAAAGTAGGTATAGAAGTTTTTATGCTACAAAGCTTAATGAGACTAATGTTTAGGATTATGAATGATTCATATCTCGAAATGTTTAATGGCATAACTAGAACATCAATAATTCAAATTCTAGTAACTGCCCTAATATTTACCATAATCACAAAAATGGTTTCTAGCGCTATAGAGGCCGTTTTTCAGGGCGGTATAGGAGATACTGCAACAGGTGCCTCAGGATTTAAGCAGGTAATGGCTATGACTGGTAGTATGGCAGTGGGCGCCGCAGCGGGAGCTATAGGCGCTACAAGAGCCATACAGGCTGCAAAAGACCTACATATTGCAGAGGGCGGAAAAGGTAGCGGCATGGATATGATAAAAGGCGTTGCCAAAAATCTTGCTACTACAGCAGGGGAACATTTACGAGATAATCTCTCAAGAGGCCGTATGCCGAATGATATAGCAAATAGGCTTCAAGAAAAGATCAAAGCAGCCACTTCCGCATCATCGGATAGCTCAAGCGGAACCATATCGTCAGGATCCTCAGATGCTGCAAGCAACGATGAACCTTATGTATCCGGAGTAAATAATGCTTAATAATATTGTAATAACATTATTTAGACATTATTATAACATTGTAATAATGTCTAAACACAAAAAGGTAATCAATGAAAAATGAAACTAATCCGTATCTTAACGCCAAAACGGAATGGCTTGAGCGCTATGGAGACTACATCTCGCAACGCAGAAACTGGCAGATCATAGCTTTTTTATCCTTGATCATTGCGTTTGTATGTATTTTGTTTTTGGGGTATACATCTACACAAAGCAAGCTCATCCCATACGTTATCGAGGTTGATAAACTCGGTAATACCGGCAAAGTCGGCATAGTTCAAAACATCGATCTAAAAAACCCCAACGTTATAAAATATAGCCTCAATACTTTCGTCTATTCTTGGCGATCGATCTGGGGGAACGTAGAAACACAGAAAAAATTCATATTTGATGCATATGCTTATTTAGAGCCAAATTCAAAGGCCTATGGCTTTATCAATGACTATTTTAAGCAGAATAATCCATTTGAAAAGTCGGCAACGGAGAATGTCCGGGTAAAAATTAAAAGCATCGTGCCTCAAAACGCGGATACCTGGCAAGTAGAATGGGAAGAAACAAGCTCAAATTTAGGCGAAGAAAAAATTTCGGAAATAACATACCGGGGTTTCTTTCAAATCAAACAAATTACACCTACTACGGAAGAGCAGATACTCAAAAATCCTTTGGGAATTTTTATCACGGATCTAAATTTTGCAAAAATTTTATAAGGAAAATATATGAAAAAATTATTATTTTTAGGTGCAATAACCGCAATATCGATGATTGCAAGTGATACGTTTGACGAAAGAGACTTTGCAAATTTAACCGATAAAGAAAAAAAGGACCTGGATATAGCCCAAAAATGGATCAACAGGCGAACCACGACTACTGCCGGCAAACACGGCGAAGTCGTATTTCTTTTTGGTGAAGCTATGCCGAGTATAGTGACGGCACCGTTAAGACTTACGGATATTTCGCTTCAACCAGGCGAAATTATTAAAGATGTCCAGATCGGCGATAGCGTGCGCTGGATAGT
The DNA here is from genome assembly GCF_937997595.1 of uncultured Campylobacter sp. GTDB lineage: Bacteria > Campylobacterota > Campylobacteria > Campylobacterales > Campylobacteraceae > Campylobacter_B. Next base: position 20,213 of record NZ_CALKTS010000141.1, read on the forward strand.
TAGCCTTAGTATTAGCGGCGAAGAGCCCGAAACCGTATCGCACGTCATCGTCAAGCCTACCGACGTAAATTTGCAGACTACTTTGAACATTATGACGAATAGAAGAACTTATCATATCAATTTGATCTCTGGGGCTAAAAATTTTATACCGGCAGTATCATTTCATTATCAAGATGATATTACAAAGTCGTTAAAAGACTATCAGAAAAGAATGAAAGAAAAGTCTCAATCAAAGGATTTCTATAAAACTGGAGATGATAGAATTCCAACAAATATAGAAAATTTAGACTTTGGCTATAGCATAGAAGGGAAGGCCGATTTTAAACCGCTTAGAGTTTATAATGATGGCGTGAAAACCTATATACAAATGCCAAAGAGCATGAAATTTTATGAGGCGCCGGCGCTGATGATCCTTGATAGCAGCAAAGAAAAGCATATAGTAAATTACAGGCTCAAGTATGATACCTATATAGTTGACAGGCTTTTTAATAAAGCCATCCTTATATCTAATATAGGTAGCGCTCAAGAGAAAATCATTATAAGTAAAAAATCTGACAGAACGAATCGAGAGATCGTAAATAACGTCCTTTACGACTTATCTTTACGCAACAAAGAGGGCAAATGAAAAATTTAGTTTTAGTATTATCGTTGATCTTTAGCGGCTGCATGAGCGTAAATCCCAAGTATTTCAACTCGAGTATTACCGCGAATAAGGAAATTAGTTACTTGATAATAGCCGATGATATGGCTAAATTTATATCGGAAACATTGCGGCCGAATAACACTATCATTTATATCAGCACTGACGATATGGATAGAGGATTTTATGATTATCTGACAAATAGGCTCAGAAATTTAGGCTTTGGTGTAAGCGATAATCCTGACGTTAAAAATCTAAGTTTTATAAGCTATCGCATTCAGACTCAAGGAGAAAATGTCTTTGCCACATACAATATCAATGAAAGTAAAATCAATAGAATTTTCATCGTTAGAAACGGCAGACTGGAACCTACTGCGTATACTACGATACTAAAAGGCTGAAAATGAGCGTCCTGGATATAAATTCTTCTCCCACAAAGTCTTCTTCAGGTAACAAAAGACTCTCTAAAGTGCCCATAATCATCCTTTTGCTTTTGGCAGCCATAGTCTTATTCGCAATATTTTATGCAGCAATGGCTAGAAAACAAGCAAATCAAAAACAAGCGGCCGAAAATCAATCAGAACAAAGCCAGATAGCTAGAAATCAAGATGTGGGAAATTTTATAGATGATCTGGAAAGCGCCAAAAAAATGAAATTTGGAACCGATGCGATAGAGGCCAACGATACGACAGCCAACACCGCGATACCTACCATAGACGGTGCAAACAAAAATCCTAATGCTGCAAAAAATATGACACAACAGCAGGCCCCATCCATACCGCGACTACAAGACGAAGACTCAGAGGACGACATAAAAAAAGAACTAAAGCTAAAAAAAGATCTAAAATTTAAGGCCATGACAAGCGTTTCTAAGCTTGGGATCAAGGATGAAGAGAAAAGAAAAAATTTGCAACCAAGTGAACAGCCGCGTAACGCGCAAGATGATATTTTGAGCGATTACATTCAAATGATGTCAAGATTACAGCCAGGACAAGCAGCGGGCGTTGCAGGTGAGGGAGATGTGGACAAGGACGCTAAGGCAGAATTATTTTTGGCTAAAAAGAAAAATGAAGGTTATTTGGAGAAACTTAAGCAAAAACAAATTAGTCCTTACGAGATTAAAGCTGGCTGGACAATCCCCGCTATCCTTATTACTGGTATCAACTCGGATCTACCCGGACAAATATTAGCCCAAGTCTCACAAAACGTTTACGATACGGCTACGGGCGAATATTTACTGATCCCGCAAGGAACGAAAGTCGTAGGCGCCTATTCTAGCAATATCATCTATGGCCAATCTAGAATACTTATCGCATGGAATAAGTTGATCTTTCCAAATGGCGATACTCTTGACATAGAAAATATGCAAGGAACAAGCCCCGACGGCTATTCCGGTTTTACAGATCAGGTCGATAATCATTACTTTAGGATTTTTGGATCTGCGTTTTTGATGTCGGCTATAACGGCAGGTATATCTTTGGCCGATCACTCCAATACCAACTCCAATAAAGAAACAAATGCCGATAAGGCGATAGCTGCAGCAATCCAACAAATGGGTGCGGTAGCCTCTGAGATGATTAGAAAAAATATGAATATATCCCCTACTTTAGAAATTAGGCCAGGATATAAATTTAATATTTTTGTGACTAAAGACATAGTTTTAGAGCCTCTTTCTTTGGAGTAGATATGAAGATCGTAATTAACATATTCGGTAGTCCTTGCGCCGGAAAAACAACCCTGGCGAAGAAGCTGCATGAACGATTTATAAAAAACAAAAAGCCGGTCTCTTTGGTATCGGAATTCGCTACGTTCCTAATCGCACAGAATAAGGCCCATTTGCTGCAGGATCAAATTTTCGTTACGAACGGACAAAAACAGCTTTTGGAAGATGGGCTAATCAACAACGATATAGCCATAACAGATTCGCCCATAGAGCTTGGGCTTATTTACTCCAAAGAGGATTGTAAAGAAAAGGTCCAAAAGATTATCGACGAATGCAATAGGGGCTACGAGGGCATAAATTTCTTCATTAAAAGGCCTAAAAATTTAAAATATTCACAAAGCGGCCGCATCCATACGGACGAACAAAGTAAGGCCATTGAAATGGAGCTCCTTGCCAAATTTAGAGATAAAAACTTTACATTCATAAGCCAGGAGACCGATTTAAAGGAAATTATGTCAAAAATAAATCATGAAATATACAAAATCAAAAGAACCAAAAATATTATGGGGATCCATCTATGATCGATGCAGCCTTTATAGATACATGTAAGAATCCAAATGTAGATACTAGCATTATCCAAGCTATTATCCGAGTCGAAAGCGGCTATAACGAGCTTGCGATCAACGTAAACGGCATAGGCCCATTCAAACCAAAAAATAAGCAAGAGGCAAAGAATACGGCCGAAAACTATATTGCCAAAGGATATAGCGTAGATATAGGGCTTATGCAATTTAACTCCAACAATCTCCAAAGTCCGTTATTTGCTAACTACAGCATAGACGATCTTTTGGATAGCTGCAAAAATATCAAAGCTGGAAGTGATATTTTTTATTTGGCGTATGAGAGCACGGCCAAGGGTCTAAGCGAAGAGGAGAGGCTAACACAAGCTTTAAGCATCTATAACACCGGTAATAAAGAATTTGGTTTTAAAAACGGCTACGTCGATAAGTATGCCTCATCGGATATGGTAACGGTGCAATATACCAACTTACTAAACGACGCCAAAAAATCAAATACTAAAATTTCTTTATCTATGAGCCTATATGAAATAAAAAACAACCGATACATAAGAAAGGAAGACGAGTAATGACAAACAACATAGTAATCGCAGGGCGTTTGACCGAGGATGCGGAGTTAAGATACACAAATAACGGCTCGGCCGTTTGTAACTTTACGCTCGCCAACAACAGAAACTATAAAAATATCGAAAAATCCACCTTTATCAATGTAAATATTTTTGGGCCCTATGCGGAAGCCATGCATAAATATCTTCTTAAGGGGACAACTCTTGACGTTACCGGCGAGCTTGTGCAGGAAAGCTGGGATCATGAGGGTAGAAGATACTATAAGCATAAAATTATAGCAAAGGAACTGGATTTTAGGATGTCAAAAAAAGATACATTGGCCAAAAGGCAGCAATATATTGAAAATAGTGATGAAATTGATGAGATACCAGACCAAGGACAAATATATATAGACGAAAAAGAAGAAATTTACAATGGATAATTTTAATGATTTAGAACTCGTAGAGGGATATGGATACGAAGTAGACCCCGACATTGCCGAAGAATTGGGAGCTTTTGTAGAAGCTGCTCTATCGGAA
>NZ_CALKTS010000142.1 GCF_937997595.1 uncultured Campylobacter sp.
ATTTCCTATCGTATGTTCGGTATTACCACTCGCTTTTTGATTTTGATAGGCGATCAAATCTTTTGTTTTGGTATGCAAGATCTCATTATATTTGATATTTTTTCTAGCGGTTTCGAAGTCTTTTTGATTTAGCTCGTATAGATCGCTTTTGCCGGTGATTTCCAACACTGTCTTTCTGTCGCTTATTATAAAATTCAGTTTTTCTCTATCGGTAGCGTAGGAATTTAGTTTAGAAGCGAAGTCTGCTTTGTCCATACCGTTGATTTTAGTAATGTTTTTATTTTTGAGAAGTTCGGGAAGCTCGGTTTGATAGAATGTTCTCTCGACTTGGGCGTCTTTTCCTATTGCAGTCACTATTTCGCCTTTAATTTCGGAGGCAAAGCGCCTAGAGGTTATATCCCATAAGCCACTGTCTTTTTTACCAACATCGTAAAAAAATTTATTGAGCTCAGAGCCACGTTTTCGATATTCTTTTATAACATCAAAGCTCGGATCTCTAGTAGTGTTAAATACCCTTTCTAACGCCTCTCTAAATTTGACACTTTTTTCATTGTCTATATCTAGAAATTTTGCTGCCTGAGTTTTATTTATCATTCTAAAATTTTTGTCATTATAAAATTTTTCAATCGCGTTTTTTAGATCTTCCTCATTCTCGCTAATACCGCTGAAAAGAACAGATTTTTTTCCTTCCGATTCAGCACTTAATTTATTAAGTATTTTTATGATATCTTGTTTAGATTGTACTTTATCCAAAAGTTCATCTATTTCTTTAATTGTTAATGTGTGCATCTTTATCTCCTAGCATCTATTAATGTTACTGTAAAATTATCTTGGCTCTCCCAGTATGGTTTAAAATGAAATTTAATCAATATTTCCTCCAACAACGATACAATATCGCTATCTTCTAAAACCTTTACTTCTATAGCCTCAAAACCTAATATTACCCACACTCTTTCAAATAGCTTACCATTTATTTTTTGATCATATTTATAATCCAAAATAATATTTACACTATCACCATTATAATACAATCTCCATAATTTTTTACTGCCATAACCATTATCATATTCTTCGCTCGGAAAACGTTTTATTAACATAAACCAACATTTTCTTTGCCTATCAACGACCCAATATTTTGTTGGATCTTCATAATACGGACTATATTGATAAAAAATTTTGCTCAATCCATACTTCTCATCATCCTCTTTCGTGATGATTGCATTTTCAAACGCCATTCTCTACTCCTTAAATTTAATATTTAATTATATCTACGACATATTTATATTCGCTTATATGCTCGTAGATATCGCCTTCGCTTTTAGTGCCCAGCTTTCTAACCATATCGTTTAGAAAAAATTTCTCAAAATTTTCAGCGGTTACCTTAGCGCCGCTACTGGTGCGCACATCTTTACCGTCTGCAATATCTGCTAAAATTTGATCGGCTTGTTTACTCGTCATTTTTTATCCTTTATATTTAATCGTGCAGAAAAGTTACGACTTCGTGTTCTTTTGGAACATATTCCCTATTTTCAATACCGCCGCTACCATACTCAGACAAGGCTTCATTTAAAATTTTATAAAGCTCGTCTATCGAAATATCTCCAATGTCAGAATTTATGCTTTGGAATTTATATTTGACCTTAAATGGATTTTCCGTGAAATATTTACTCGTTGTCTCATCATAAATTCGCCTTATATCAAGCTCGATTTCTCTACCTTTATAATAAAGCAGCCAAATCTCCTCTCCGGTATATCCGTCTCTTGGATCAGGCAGATGCGGGCTACAAACAAAGATAAGCCAAATATCTCTTTGCCTGTCGATGACCCAGTCTAACCACTTTATTTGATAGGGTTTTTGTGGATTATAATGATATTTTACCAAGCACTGATCTACACGATTTATAATATCATATTTCTTAATATCCTCTTTAGAAATATATTCTGCAACAAACGCCATTCTCTCCTCCTTAAGAAATTTAATAATTTAAATTTTACGATATGTTTATATTCGCCT
>NZ_CALKTS010000143.1 GCF_937997595.1 uncultured Campylobacter sp.
CCTACGAAATTTACGCCCTTTACCACGCGTCCGTCTTTGACGTCAAGGCATGGGATTATGCGTTTTGCGAATCTATTCAAAGCAGCCCTTCGGAATAAAATTTTTTATGATTTTAGCTAAATTTTACTTAACATAATGACTTTATAAGTAAAATTTGGCTAGACTCTCGCGATGATTAGGGCGAAAAAAGAGTTCGGGCAAAATTTTTTAAAAGACGAAGCCGTTTTAAGCAAGATCATCCAAGCGATTCCCGAGAACATGCAAAATGTCGTTGAAATCGGGGCTGGCTTAGGTGATTTAACTCGCAAGCTTTTGGAATTTTACAGATTAAAAAGTTTCGAGATAGATGAGGATTTATATCAAATTTTAAGCGCTAAATTTGCGCAGCAGATCGCTAGCGGCGAGCTTGAGCTCGTTTTGGGCGATGCTTTGCGGATTTGGCAGCAGCGGGGTCTTGGCTGCGGCGAATATTTTTTGGTCGCAAATTTGCCCTACTACGTCGCTACAAAGATGATTTTGCAGGCGATCGACGATGAGTTGTGCAGCGGATTTTTAGTGATGATCCAAAAGGAGGTCGCTTTAAAATTCTGCGCTAGAGCCGGGCAGAGCGATTTTAGCGCTCTTTCGATCCTAGCCGATCTCGCGGGCGGTTGCGAGCTTCTATTCGACGTTGAGCCGGGCAGTTTCGAGCCTGCGCCAAAGGTAACCTCATCGGTGATCAGGCTCGTAAAAGGCAAAAATTTCAAACCCGGTGTCGAGGAAAGCGCGGAGAGTCTCGGCGTAAAAAGTTGCGCCCGCTTCCAAAATCTCGATGAATACGAGAAATTTAAAAGCTTTTTGCGCGTATCTTTCAGCGCGCCGCGAAAGACGCTTATTAAAAATTTAAGCGCAAAATTTGATAGAGGCTTAGCCGAAGAGATCTTTTTAAATTTGAAAATTCCGCCCACGGTTCGGGCGCACGAGTTAAATTCCACCCTTTTTTTAGAAATTTTTAAAAATTTAAAGGTAAAAGATGGAAAAAAACAGAAATGAAAACGGCGTCGAACGACTCAAAAAAAGCAATCGCTACAAAAAACGCAAGGAAAATCTAAAAAAATCTATCGCAAGCGAAGGCTCTGCGGGCGGCGCGGAATTCGGCGGCGAGCATGAAAACGGCTCTCGCAAAAACAAAGGCGCAAAAAGAGGGCAAAATTCCGCTCGTTCAAAGGGTTTAAAAAACAGCTCTCGCAACGGATCAAATTCTACGGGCGGTTCGTCAAATGACAGTTCAAACGCCGCGCATTCAAACGGCGCGAGCGGCAATGGCGTAAATTTAAACGGCGCCGCAAAATCGGGCAGCAATAACGCAAAAGGCGCAAATTCTAACGCCTCAGACGATACGAACTCTTCGGACGCACAGAAAAAGAAAAAGCACAAAAAGCGCTCCAATATGCCAAAGAGCCTTACCGGCAACGAGCCGTGGCAGAAGGCGATGGAAGAGGCGATCGCGGAAAATAAGCTAATCCACGAGGAGCGCCTGCATCCGCTTAAAAATGCTAATCGTAGCGATGAGGCGGTGCGTATCACGCCGCTTGGCGGACTGGGCGAGATCGGCGCGAATATGACCGTTTTTGAGACCAACACGAGCGCGATCATCGTCGATGTGGGCATGAGCTTTCCGGAGGAGAGTATGCTTGGCGTGGATATTTTAATCCCCGACTTCGATTATGTTCGCAAGATAAAAAACAAGATCAAAGGCATCATTATCACCCACGCGCATGAGGATCACATCGGCGCGATGCCATATTTTTTCAAAGAATTTCAATTCCCGATCTACGCTACGCCGCTTCCTCTGGGGATGATAAGCAATAAATTTGAAGAGCACGGCCTTAAAGCCGAGCGTAGCTATTTCCGCCCAGTGCAGAAGCGCCAGCTCTATCAGATCGGCGATTTTGAGGTCGAGTTTATCCATATAACACACTCGATTATCGATGCAAGCGCGCTTGCGATCACGACGAAGGCAGGCACGATCATCCACACGGGCGATTTTAAGATCGACCACACGCCGATTGACGGCTATCCGACCGATCTGAACCGCCTGGCGTATTACGGCGATCGCGGAGTTATGCTTTTGATG
>NZ_CALKTS010000144.1 GCF_937997595.1 uncultured Campylobacter sp.
ATAAAGTGCGCAAATGATTGTGGGCCTCAAGGCTCCGAGTTTTCTAAGGGGCAAATCGCGAATTCCGCTAGCTGCCGTGCCGCAAATTTTGCCTTAGAAAATGCCTCGGAATTCGCGCCTCAAGATGAGAATTGCGTCGGTGAGAATTCAATGTTTTTGGCAAAAGGGCAAAATTACGCGCTAAAAAATTCCGCCGGGCAAAATTTAGCACAGAAAAGCTCCGCACAAGAGTGGTGCCCTTCGAATTTGCCGCCGCAAGCGGGAAATAAATTTGCGCCCGAATTTGAGCAATCCGCGCAGTCTGCGTTAACGGGTGAGAATTCTACGTTTGCTTCTTCTATGGCGGAGGGGGCGCTTGGTGATGAGCCCGCGTCTGCTGCTTTTGGAAGCGAATCAACTTTTGCGGCCAAGCCAGTAAATTTTTATGACAAACCTGCGCGCAAAGCACCTGCGAAAGAGCGCTCGAGCCTTAGAGAGCGTCCGCAGGCTCTGCCTATTGCAAGCGCTTCGCGTCCTGTCTCGCTGCCGCAAGCATCTAAAGCTAGGCTCATTGAGCTTAAGCCGCGTTTCATAGGCATCGCGCATAGGATTAAAATTTCGTTTTTGAAAAAGAGCGCGAGCGAGCCTGGCGAAGGGGTTTTGGCGCGCGTTCGTATTCCACTTTTGATGGAGAATTTCGGTCTTAATGATATTTTGTCGTCCACGGCGAGCTACCAAATGGCGAAAAAGATGGTGCGCACGATCGCTGATCTTTACATCGCCAAGGACCTGCGCGGCGTGCACATAGGCGTGCCGGTGCGCCTTGAAATGGGCTTTAAAAGCGGTATCTCCGACGTCAGCAACCACGCCTTTATCTTTAAGCTCATCGAGGACAGCCTCGTCAAAAACGGCGTCATCGACGATGATAACGCAGATATCGTGCGGGAGATCAAGCTCTTTAAGCAAGACATTTTCGATGGGGTTTTAGTAAATATCGTGCGGTTTGAGTAGAGACTTTGCGGCGCTTTGCAGATAAATTTTAAAAAATTCGCGTTACCACATGAAATTCCATCGTTTTCGAGCTTTAGCTCACATCGCAACAAGCGCTTTTTAAAATTTTTTGATCAAACCAGTAAAATTTGAAAGGATTGAGATGCAAAAAGTCTTTTTTAATTCGCCCATTGGAATGCTTGAAATTTGGGATGACGAGATCGGGATCTGCAGTATCGACTGGGTCAAAAACTCTGCCTGCAGGCCCAATGGTGAGATCTTTAGAAAGTACGAGGCAGGGCTTAAATTCGGCTTTGTGCATGCCGCGGACGATAAAGGACGCGATTTAAAGCTTAGCGATTTAAGAAAGAATTTGACTCTTTGCACCGATGAGCTTAGTACCTATTTTAGGGGCGAGCTTGAGAGCTTTAGCGTTAAACTGAGCCAAAATGGCACGCAGTTTCAAAAGTCCGTGTGGAGCGCACTTTTAGATATCCCCTACGGCGAGGTCGTAACATACGGTGAGCTAGCCGCAGCTATCGGCAGACCGCGCGCAAGCCGCGCAGTAGGCGGCGCAAATGGCAAAAACAAAATCCCCATCATCGTGCCGTGCCACCGCGTCGTAGCTGCAGGCGGACTCGGCGGATACAGCGGCACCGGCGGCGTAGCGACCAAAGCGTGGCTACTAAACTTTGAAAGAGAAAGCTTAGCCAAATTTGGCAAGTAAAATTCCGTTAATTCCGCCTTGCCGCTCAGGCGTTTATTTTAAAATTTTATCGCGCGGCGCTGCGAAATTTCATAAAGCGATTTTGTAAATTTCTAGTTTTGCGGCGACCAAGGTAGTTAAAATTTTGAAAGAAGCGAAGCCTGCTAAGCCGGCTTGAAGCCTTAATTTGGAATTTATCGCGCCGCAGACGCTTGCTATGAGTGGTTGAAATTTTTCGCAGCGGTAAAATTTAGCCTCACGAAATTCTACGCTGAAGTCCTTCGATAAATTTTATCCTGCGTGCATTTAGTGCGGCAGCGCGTAAAGCAGCAAAATTTTGCCGATCCTTTTGTGCAGATAGGCAAGGATAGCAAGTTTTGAGGCGGAATTTTGCAGAGGTTAAAATTCTGTGCCGCTACGCCGTATGGGTAAAATTCCACGCCGCCGTATCAAAGCAAAGTAAAATTCTTAAATCGCGCTTGTCAGGCAGGGTTAAAATCTGCGCAGAAGCGGTAAGCGGGGCGGAATTATCTCAGCGGCAACGTGACCAAGTAAAATTTTATAAATCCGCGAAGCAGGCGGTATCCCAGCAGAAATGGCATTGTCCTAGCCAAGCTTCTTGCGTAAGCAGCGGGCGCGTCAAAGATAAAATTTCTCGCGGAGGCGGCAAAGTACAGCAATATGCTGCTAAAGGCACCTGGCGAAGATGAAATTCTACGCAAAGAGAGCGAGATGAATTTTGCGCAAAGACCGCGCTATTTGCTGAAATTCGCGCAAAAGCAGTATTCTTTTAAAAAATTCCTAGTAGCGGTAGCGTTCGTCGGCGAAGCTCGCCTTTGAAAGCGACGTTTTGCTAGGATTTCTTGCGAAAGCGACGTTGCATAGTGTTGCATAGCAAAGTAATTGTAAAAGCGGCGAGCGTGCTGTAGATAAAATTCTTGGCAAAAGCGGCGTAGCAGGGCAAAATTTCTACGTAAGACGCGAAGCAAAGATAAAATTTGCCAAGCAGCTACGAGCGAAAACCCTGGCAAATTCAGCAAAGTTTGGTAGAACGCAGAATTTTTATCAAATCTACGTAGCTTTGCCAAATCCCTAAATTAGTCGAAATTTTCTATCAGATCGCTAAAAATTTTAGCTAAATTTTCGACGTCGCTAATCTCTACTCGTTCATTGATCTGATGGATAGTGTCGTTTCGCACGCCAAACTCCGCCGTCTCCACGCCAAACTCCGCGAAGTATCTCGCATCGCTCGTGCCGCCTGCGGTGTTTGGCTCGGCTACTGCGCCGCAGATCTTCTGCACGCTAGCGCTTAGTTTTTGCACGATTTTGGAGTTTCGCTGAGTTAAAAAAGGCTTTGAGGAGCTTTTTAGCGCGAGGTGTAGCGACGCACCTGCTCGCAGCTGCGCGGTGCAGCTCATTTCTAGTTTGCCGCAGGATTCGCTTTCGCTGCATAGCGCATCTTTTGCATCTAGCTCAAATAATCTCAGTACGTAGTCTCGCACGTCTTTTAGCCCCAGCCCTACGCCGCCGCGGACGTTAAACATCACGCGCACGTCCTTAGGTGTTACGTTTACTACCTGCGAACCGCCGCGAATGTCGGTGATGACTATCTTGGCTGGAGCGAAATCCTCGCTACCTGCGTCCAGATCATGCCCCGCAAGACTTGCAAGCACCGGCGCTAAAATGTGGACAGGATTGATGCATTTATCTGGGTAGGCTGCGTGCCCGCCGATACCTGTGAGCGTGAGGACGCCGTTAATCGAGCCGCGACGGCCGATCTTAATGGTATCACCGAAGCGCACTTCGCATGTAGGCTCCGCAACGATTGCGAAGTCGGGTAGGGCACCTTGCTCGCGCAATTTAGAGAGCATTTCACGCGTGCCGTAGATGCCGTCGCCCTCCTCATCGCTGGTTAGTAGTAGGCTTAGCGTGCCCTTAAAATCGCGTGCCGCCGCTAGCGCGCAGATTGCCGCTGCGATGCCGCTTTTCATATCCTGCGCGCCGCGCCCGTATAAAAAGCCCTCCGCTTCCACCGGCACAAACGGATCGCTCGCCCAGCCCTCGCCCGGCGGCACGACGTCGATGTGTCCGGCAAAGCACAGATGCGGACCCTGTCCGAAGCACTTGGTAAAAATCGCGTTAGTTACGCCGTTTAGCTCGAATCTATCCTCGCTAAAGTCTGCCAGCAGCATCGAGACGTAGTTGAAAGCTCCGTCGTCGCTAGGCGTGAGCGAGCGGAATTTGATGAGCTCTTTTAGAATTTCAATCGGTTTCATAAGCCATCCTTTGGTTTAAATTTTAGCAAAAATTATAGCGTATAAAAGCTTTAGTGCGAAAAATACCAAAATAAACGCCGAGATATATGCAAATGCTCGCACTACTATGTTTGGAAGCTTGCTGCGGGCTAGATATATCGCAAGCGGAAAAAGCGTGATCCAAGCTAAGATTCCGCTTACAAGCCCCGCAAGAGCAAGCGCAAAATCTGCTCGCGCGGTGCCGGCAGAGACGCTGAGCCAAAACATAATGACGTATGGATTTAGTAAATTTATCAAAAAGCCTTTGCCGTAAAGCGCTACGCCTGAGCAAGCCTCGACGCTTGCAGGCTGCACCGAGCTAGTCGCGCCATGCCAGATCGCGTACGCCGTGTAGAGTAAAAAGCATGCGCCAAATACCGATATGCAGGTAAAAACGATCGGGATTTTGGCTAACTGCGATATGCCGAACGCCGAGAGCGCCAGATACAGCATGTCCGCGCTCATGGCGCCGAGGCCCAGGCACAGCGCCTTGGTGTAGCTTCGCAGCGCGTAGGACATTATCAGCACGTTTACCGGGCCGATCGGCACGCTAACGCCCAGACCCATCAAAACCCCTTGTACGAACGATTGCATCCTTTTGCTTGTACTCCCCAATCTGCTCTAAAATTTCGGCGTGCGGCGCTGCGAAAAAATCTATGGGCACGGCTTTGCGAATAGATCGATGACGCACAGCTTTGCGAATAGATCAATCCTAAAATTCCGCGCGACCGCCGATCGGTTTTAAATTTAACGCAAATGCCGCCATATGCGTCTTAGCTTTAAAATTTTAACGCGTGCGTCGTAGCGAGCTAGGCTCTAAAATTTTTAATGTGTGCGGTTGCATGCGCCTCGGCTTTGAAATTTAACGAGCGCTTCACATACACGCTCAGTCGCAAAATTTCAATATGAGCATTATGTGCTTGAAATTTATACGAGCATTCGTGCGGCGGACCCGCTCACTAGACTTCAAATTTGGTTTTTAAATTTTAACGCACGGATCGCGGTTTAAATTTGCGGCTCGAATTTCGCGAAGCAAAATTTGCCGTTTCGCTGCGCCGCTAAGTTTGCGAGCTAAATTTTGCAGGGCAAAATTTAAACTAGCAAAAGATTGGCGACGAACGGCGGCTCGCGCAAGCCGGTAAATTTTAGTCTCGTAAATTTAAAGATCGCAGCGGTAAAATTTAGCTCGCCGAAATTTTGCTTTGCGTAATTTCGCGTATCCGCACCCATAAACGGCTCATGATCGCAGCTGAAATTTTGCGGAATGAAATTTCGCGCCTTAAAATTTTATCCATAAATTTTAAAAACCCAGCCGCGGCGTCTGAAATTTGACCGATCGCACGCTTTAAATTTAGCCACACGCTCACAATTCGGTTGTGCCCATATTTAAATTTATCGCCCGTCGCAGAACCTTGCCCGCAAAACAGACGCGCTGCAAAATAGACCCCGCCGCGAGGCTAAACGCACCGTAAATTTTATCGTTTCGCAGTGGGGCAAATTCAGTGCTGCAAAGCAAGAACCTGCGCGCCGCCGGATTAAATTTACGTCGCAGAGCAAATTTCACGCCGCAGCCATTTTCGTGAAAATCCCGCGACGCAAGAGCTTTAAGCAGTCTGCTTAGTAAAATTCCGCGATCGCAATAGCTAAATTTAAAACGAAAAATCCCCCGTCGCGC
>NZ_CALKTS010000145.1 GCF_937997595.1 uncultured Campylobacter sp.
ACGGAAGCAGCGATTCGCTTTCAAAGACTCTGCCTGGCTGGGTCATCGGTGCAAGGCTGGGTGGGCTATATAGCTTTGATGAGCATAACGAGATTGAGTTTGGCTACAAGGCGGACTACACGAGATACAAGGCTAGTAAGCTCGGAGAGGATATAGATAAAGCCTACGAGACCAATCATGGACTATATTTAGGATACAACTTTAAATTCTAAAAATTCTAATGTGCTAGCGCAGGATGGAGCGAACGAACTCTCGCTCCATCCGTTTTAAATTCCAAATAATTCTTAGTTTGGTCGAATTTCAAAGCCCCGATAAATTTTTGCGGAAGTACTATTTGCTGCTTTGCATCTTTTGGGATTGATTAAATTTTAAAATTATTCTAAGCAGAGCGATACAATGTTAAAACATCTCATAATCGCACTTGGTATAAAATCTATCTATCCGAATTAGTTAAATTTCTTAATCGCCTTGCCGTAGCGATAAATTCTTGTGTTTTCTACATTATTGATGAGCTTGGGCTTATCGCGATCTTTTATATCGTTTTTTAAAATATCTAGGATTTTCTTGGAATTTAATCTAAATTTTATCTCTTTATAGTGTATGTCGCTATCGTTTCTGACTTCTATTTCGCCGACGCTAACATCGTGCTTAAAAATAACTTTTTGCGCATCCGTTTGATTTGCCATTCTAGCGCGAGAATTCTCTACATTTAAATTTTGAGCTAGAACATCAATGACATCTTGATAATAAAAAACGTAAATATCGCCACTGTCGTCGTTTGGAAAAACGCTTAAAAATTGCACTTCACCGCCGTTAAATATCGCTTTGCTTAAAAATGCTTTCAATCTATTTTTGTCTTTTAGTTTTTCACAAAGCGCAATCATCGGAATTTTTAGCGCGTCTTTATATTTTTGCTTTTCGCATTCGTAATCTGCGCGATTTTGTGGGAAGATTTCAAGACAATCTAAAATAAGCTGCCCCATTCCATTCATCGCTAAAAATCCGTAATCGTCTTTAATTCTTTTAATAGAATATAAAAATATCTGCCACCAAGTACCGCTTTTTACGCTATGCCCATCGCCGTTAAAATCTATGACATCTTTTTTGGCTTGCCTATCGTGCTTATATTCGTCATCCAGTCCAATTAAATTTGCAAAGATTTTTTCTTTTTGATGCCCGCTCAATTTAACGCGCGAAGCATGCTCGCTACTCATTGCTCGTTTTGCCATTTTAATCCTTGATTATCAAAAGTTCGTGAGATTGTTTGATATTATTGTCGTCGCCGCGTTCTATACGGTTTTTACCGATACGCGTTTCGCCTTGCCCCATCGTATATTGCCATTTCGGCTCCAAAATTTTAAATTCTTTATAAGTATCTCTAACCCATCCGCAGTCATTGTAGCTTAGTATAAATTTACCCTTATGGGCTTTTAAGAGCTTGGCTAGAAGTTCATGATTAAAGCCGTTGTGGTGTATCGGGAAATTTCGTTGCGGATAAATTCCGCGGAACATTTTTGAATCGCCGCTTAAAAAATACGGCGGATCAAGGTAAAAAAAGTCGCTCGGGTATAGCTTAAAAGCCTTTTCAAAGCTAGCGCATTCAACGCTTAAATTTTCTAAATTTAGACTTGAAATCTTTTCGACGCCTTTTAAATATTTAGCTTCATCCTCATAAATTGAACTCATCCAGCCCAAAAATCCAGGTCCATAGCTTAGATTGAAATTAAAATAGTAATCTCGCGCCAACATTAAACTATCGAGCGCAACTTCTTTAGTCCAGTGCGATTTTAGCTCGTCTTTTATGGTCTTGTAAATTTGTTTCGTCGGCTTTAATTTTAAAAGCTCATTACAAAGCGAATTTTTATCTTTTATCGCAACTTGCCAAAAATTTACTAAAATATCAAAAATATCGTATGCTTTTACTTCTATTCCAAGCTCTACGGCGGCGGCTATTTCTACGCTTCCGCCGCCGATAAAAGGTGAAATAAGCCGTTTTAAGTTATCCGGAAAATATTCTATTATCAGACCGACCGCTAAAGATTTACCGCCGGGATAGCGTAGTGGCGATTTCGTATAGCGTTTATATTTTAGCTTTTCGCCTTTGAGTAAATTTAAAAATAACTCTTTTTTCGGGCTTAAGCTTAAAATTTCGCTATCATAAAATAGCTGAGTTTGATTTAAAATTTGATTTACCAACATTACTCTTCAAACACCCTTTTAAAAATTCCATCCACATTTTTGGTGTAATATCCGTAGTCAAAGCACTCTTTGATCTCGCTTTCGCTTAGCTTTTCTCGCAACTTTGTATCTGCGAGCAGATTTTGTAAAAACAAGCTATGTCCTTGCTCATCTATAGCTTTTTTGCCCTCTTGCAGATCCGCCCAGACCTTCATCGCATTACGCTGCACGATTTTATAAGCATCCTCTCTGCTAACTCCTCGTTTAGGCAGCTCTAGCAGCACGCGCTGCGAAAACACGAGCCCACCGGTTAAATTTAGATTTCTCATCATATTTTCAGGATATACGAGCAGTTTTTCGATCAAGCTCGTCAAGCGATTTAGCATAAAATCGGCGGTTATAAAGCCATCAGGGAGGATAAATCGCTCGACCGAGCTATGGCTGATGTCGCGTTCGTGCCATAGCGCTACATCCTCCATCGCGGGTATTGCGAAGCTGCGGATCATACGACATAGTCCCGTTACGTTTTCGCTAAGCACAGGATTTCGTTTGTGCGGCATCGCAGAGCTGCCCTTTTGACCTGGGCTAAAAAATTCCTCTGCCTCATAAACCTCGGTGCGTTGATAGTGGCGGATTGCGATAGCGATCTTTTCGCAGCTGGAAGCCAGGATCGCAAGTGCGCTCATCACCTGTGCGTAGCGATCGCGCTGGATGACTTGATTGGACGCGGGAGCGGGCTTTAGCCCCAGATATTCGCACACTAGTTCCTCAAGCTCTAGTGGAGCGTGGGCGAAATTCCCCATCGCACCGCTTATTTTGCCGTAGCTGATGACGCTTTTTGCGTGTTGCAAAAGCTCTAGCGCGCGATTTATCTCATCATACCAGACCGCAAGCACGAGTCCGAAAGTGATCGGCTCGCCGTGGATACCGTGGCTGCGCCCGACCATCAGTGTCATTTTATGCTTCATGGCTTGAGATTTTATCGCGGCTTTTAAATTTTGCACATCCTTGATGATGAGCTCCATGCTTTCTTTGATTTGTAGCGCGACGGCGGTATCGATGCAGTCACTACTAGTCATTCCGTAATGCACGAAGCGGCTCTCCTGCCCAAGGCTCTCACTCACGCTCGTTAGAAATGCAATCACGTCGTGCTTGGTGGTCTTTTCGATCTCATCTATCCGCTCGATCCTAAAGCTTGCGTTTTGTAGAATTTTATCTTTATCGCAGTCGCTTATTAGACCTAGTTTATTCCACGCCTTAACTGCTGCGAGCTCGACTTTTAGCCACGCGTCGTATTTGGCTTGCAAGCTCCATTTTTCAGACATCTCTTTTCTTGCGTATCTTTCGACCATTTTAGTAGCCTTTCGGTTAGAATTTCTTGTATAATGATGGCAAAAATTATATAAAAATAGGGCTGAAAGTTTAATATGGGTTATGAGAAAAGAAGCCTGGGAAGCTTTGAGGGGCGCAAAATTTACGAAATTCTGCTTAGCCTCGGGTACGATATGAAATCCGCGCAGCGCATTTGTGACAAGCATCGCGTAACCGATGCAGAGGATCGAAATTTACATAAAAGCTCCGTCGCGCACGGAGAAATTTTTTTGATCGATTACAAATGCGAGCCGCGCGGACTGAAGCCGATCTTTGAGTGCGATGCGTTTGCGGCATTTGACAAGCCGAGTGGAATTTTAAGCCATCCGAGCGGGCGCAACTCGCCTTATAATATGTATGACGAGATCTGGTCGCTATACGGGCAGGACGCGTGCGTGGCGCATAGGCTTGATTTAGAAACCAGCGGAATTCTTATTGTCGCCAAGGATAAAGACGCGGCGCGCGAGCTTAAAGAGTGCTTTGAACAGCGTAGAGTGATGAAAAGCTATCTAGCGCTCGTGCGAGGTGATTTGAGAGAGGGCTTGCGAGGTGATTTGCAAAGTGCTGCTTGCAATGGCGAGATAGAGAATTGCTATGCGCTAGGTTCGTATGAAATTTGCGGATCAAAATTTGCGGACGATGCTGTGAGTTTACCAGATAACGTGTCGGATCTGCGCGATACACTAGCTCTAAAAGGAGTAGGCAATAAATTTGGATTTAATATCTTGTCTAATAGTGCGAGTAGGAGATTATGGTGCGATGCTCTATCTGACGGCATGCAAGCTAAATTTGAATCTGACGCTCCTGCTGGCGATGTTGGCAGCGGATTTGAATTTGATGACTTATCCTGCGGCGTGAGTGATAAGCTTAAACCCGCTATCGCGGTGAGTAGCGCGGATAACGGACATAAACCTTACGCCTTATCTGTGGCTAAATCTTTGCCAGCTACTTCTATGGGCTGCGTAAATTTTAAAAAATTTGAGCCTGCAAAATACGCAAAATTTAGCGATAAACTGAAATTTTTAAAGGATTTTGAGGGGTTTGTGATTGATGCTCCGATCGCTCCTAGCGACGAGTTTGCCGATCTTAAAATTCGTATGAAAATATCGCGCGACGGTAAGGAGGCGATCACGCTGATACGCCCGCTGCGATATTTCTCGGACATAGACGCTAGCCTGATCGAGTGCTATCCGCTGACGGGTAGGCAGCATCAGATCAGGCTGCATCTATTTGCCGCGGGTGCGCCGATATTGGGAGAGCCGCTGTACGGGCTTTCGCGCGAGCAAGCGGAGCGGATATTGGATAAAAAGATGGTTGAGACGGATCGGATCAGAACGACTGGGGCGCCGAGATTGTTGCTGCACGCGAATGCGATTTGCTTCGAACTAGGCGGCGAAAGATACGAGATAAAAAGCGAATTTGACGCCGCAAGAGAGTTTTATAATCTCGCAAAAATCGGTAAAATTTAAGCAACTCAATAAAATTTTGAAGTGGCGATGATTATTTTTATGACGAGGATTTTGCTTTTGCTGGTTTTTATAGAATTTTGTGCTTACAACGGCATTAATTTATTAATTTCTCATCTATAGTTATTTGAAAATTTTAAGACGATTTTATTTTGCGATGGCTATAATTCATAATTAGAATATTAGTAATTTTGAATAAAGGATGAAAATGTTGTGGTGGGAAAAAACAGTGGAGTATTATTTTGTAAAGCAGTGTTTGTTGGACATCGATATAGCTCCACTTGATGGTGATGTAGAAAAAATAGGTGATGCCTTAACTCATAACAATGGGAAGTTTTTACTTATAGAGTTTAAAAGGGCATTCGAGAATTTATCCTCAGAAAAGAGAAAATATGCAGATTGGGAAAAAAGCGCTAAGGCCATAAAAGCATATAATTTAACTTGGCTAGACGGTGGGTTTCATATATTTATTTTCGGTAGCGAAGATGACGATAAATTTGAGCTTAGAGCGCATAAATATTGGATGCTTCAAGATAAGCTGGGTGGTAGTATAAAAGATTTTAAATCTGGTGTTGATTCTTTTAAAAAATACAATCAAGAACATGGAATATTTAAAAAAGAATTTGACGAATACGCTAATTTCCTATTTAAGCAAAAGGGTGGGGCGGGAAGCTCTGTTAATTTAAAAAGCTCGGCATTAATAGCAAGCATGGGGAGCAAAACAGTAGTTGCTTCTTTTGGAGAATATTGCAAGAGGATGCTTAATTTAGAAAATAGTAAAAAACAAGAACATACCATAAATATAACACCACCAAGTAGAGGTATGAGTTTTAGACGGTAATTATTAATGACTTTGATATCTATAGTATAAAAACTTGAAATATGAGGACAAGTAAGAGCTGAGGATTGCTTTAGTTATTTGTTTTGGAATAATCGCAAGTTTTAGTATATAATATAGAAGTTGAATGACAGCATATATTTGTGGTATGCTAGAAATTTTATAAACAGCAAAGAGAGAATGCTATATTCCTCGTTGTATCGCTAAAATTCTATATCTATTCATTTGTGCAATCATAATTATAGATTGGTATGAAATTTGATTGATAAAAATTTGCGTAAGATTGAGCTATGACATCTAATTTTTATTATTTCGGCTTCTTGTATTTGCATATGGTAAAAGTGATAAAAAAATGCGTAAAATGTAGCCTAAAAGTAACTATAAAAATTTGTTTTATGCTTTAAAATTTGGTTTATTTT
>NZ_CALKTS010000146.1 GCF_937997595.1 uncultured Campylobacter sp.
GCAGCGAGGGTTTCTCGCGTCCGCCGTTACGCTCCTCGGACAGCGACATATTCAGGTTCTCGCCGATGCCTAAAAATTTTGCAAATTTAGAGAAGCTGCTTTCGTTCACGAGTGCGGCGCGCAGCTTGCTCAGATCGCCCTCGTCGCTGCTAAATTTTTTGAAAAGATACTCGCCCACGATTAGATCCATCACCGCATCGCCTAAAAATTCCAGCCTCTCGTTGTTATGTCCGTTTTTGGCGCTTTTGTGCGTAAGAGCGATCTTGAGGTGGGTTAAATTTTTAAATTTGTAGCCCAGTTTTTCTTGTAATTTTTCTAAATTTTGCATCTTTGCCCTTTATTATAAAATTTTACGAAATTCGCGGCGGCTCGCACGCAAACGGCATCCGGTGCAAACAAAACCTGCACAAACGAAACGAATAAGTGCAGGCATCGCCCGCGCTAAATTTGCACCAACGCGACGAATGAAGTGCGCTAGCGACGATCTGCGACGAATAAAATTTAAACGTGCCCGCTAATCTTAACGCAAGCCGTGCCGAAGCCCACTTGCCGCAAATTTAATCTTCGCCAAAAACGCGCCTGCTTTCAAATATAAGAACCCAATTGCGTGAACGAACGCATTAAAACCGGCTTCGGGCGATAAAATTTACGCCGAAGCGGCTCTGTGTGCAAAGCAAACGCGGGTAAATCTATGCTAAATCCGCGCAATCGCGAGCTTTGTCGTAGAATTTCAGCCTTTTATCGCTTCTGCGGCCGCGCGAGCCATAGCGTCGCACTCCTCGTTTTGCGGATGACCCGCATGCCCCTTGACCCACGAGGCCTTGATCTCGTGAGGCGCCGCCGCCGCAAGGTATCTGCGCCACAGATCCGCGTTTTTCTTGCCCTTAAAATCGGTAACGACCCACTTTGCAAGCCAGGAATTTATCGCCTTAACGACATATTCGCTATCGGTAAAAAGCTCGACGCGGCAGGGCTGCTTAAGCGCGCTAAGCCCCATTATGGCGGCGGTTAGCTCCATTTGATTATTTGTCGTCATCGCTTCTGCGCCGCTTGCCTTTTTTATCGCGTCGCCGTATTGCAAGATATAAGCCCAGCCGCCCGCTCCAGGGTTTCCGAGGCAGCTGCCGTCGCTAAAAAGTTTGACCGATTTCACCGGTTTTCTCCGAAATTTGAGCCCTGATCTCCATGCTGCCTAGCTCGTAGCAGACCGGACAGCGGTGCGAGAAGAGCCCCACCGAGCTTTTGCACTTCGCGCAGGTATAGCTAAAGCTAAGCCCAGCGTCCTCAAAGCCCGCGTCTTTCATAGCCATAAGTGCGTTGATCTCAAAAATTTTACTCGCGCTCCCAGGCTTTTGATCGCTTTTTCCAAGCGCGTAAAAAAGCGCGTTGTACTCCGTATCCTGCGTATTTACCGCCGCAGGGAAATCATAGATCAGATCGATCGCCTGCTCGATCGGCGGGAAGCGGTCAAAGCCCTCCATAGGCTCTTTGTTTTTGATAAAAAGCTCCATGCAGAACCGCCCCGCGCCTTTGAAATTTAGCTTTGAAATTTTAGCGATCTTTTTATTAAACGGCGTATTGGCGTCGTTTGCGATGATCTGGGCGCGCTCGAACTGGCTTTGAGCATATACTTCGGCGTCCTGTTCGCGCAGCGCGTCAAGCACCTCAAGCGCCTCATTAAAGCGCTTGAGCCGCTCATAAATCACCGTAAGATGCGTAAGAGCCTCTTTGTTTCTGGGGCGCAGCTTCAGCGCCTGCAAAAACACCTCTTCGGCGCGCCCTAAAAAGCCCGCTTTGAAATATACGATACCGAGATTGGTGAGGATAAACTCCCTCTGTACGCCGCCGCTAGCCTTACTTAGCGCGATTAGATAAATTTCTATCGCGCGCTCGAAGTCGCCGCTTTTGACGAAAGAGCTAGCCAAAATTCCAAGCGTCGGGATGTCTATTTGCGGGCTTGCCAGAAGCTGCCTGTGCTCGGTGCTAAGCGCGTCTAGGGTGTCAAATTTTTTGATGAAATTCTCTAAACTCTGCCTCTCGTTTTTTTTAGAAAAAACTCCCCAAATGTAGCTTAGAATCGACACTAGCAAGATTATGCTTATCAGCATGATAAGCCCGAAAATCGGGTCGCGATCGTCTAAGAAAAAATTATCCAAATCAAACCTCGTCGCAAAAATAAAGGGCAATTATAGCAAAGTGCGGGTATAATTTCGCTTATGATTAAAAACGAAAGCATAGAAAATCTGCTGGCCACCGTAGATATCGTAGACGTCGTAGAAAAATATGTCCCGCTTAAGCGCAGCGGCGCAAATTTCGTAGGCGTCTGCCCCTTCCACGACGATTCGCACCCGAGCATGAGCGTGAGCTCCAAGCTTGGAATTTTTCACTGCTTTTCGTGCAAAGCGGGCGGCAATGCGATTAAATTTATCCAAGATTACGAAAAGATAAGCTTCCCAGAAGCGGTCGAAAAGCTTGCGGGGATGTATAATTTCGCGCTGCAATACACCGGCGCTAAAGTCCAGGAGCGCAGCGAAGAGAAGAAGGTGCTTGGGATTTTAAACGCCTACTACCAAAGCTGCCTTTATCAAAACCCCGCCGCCGTAAAATACCTGCACGAGCGCGGCCTAAGCGAACAAAGCATTCGCAAATTCGGCCTTGGCTACGCTGGAGCTAGCGCGCAGACGATCAGGGTTTTGCAAAACGAAGAAATTCCGCCGCAAGACGCGCTAAATGCGGGCGCGGTGAAGCAAAACGAGCGCGGGCTCTACGCAAGCTTTATCGAGCGCATCACCTTTCCGATCTACAACCACGCAAGCAAGCTCGTGGGCTTCGGCGGCCGCACGATAAGCGATAATCCCGCCAAATACGTCAATTCGCCGCAGTGCGCGCTGTTTGATAAATCTAAAATTTTCTACGCATTCGACCTTGCAAAAAAAAGCGCGATCGCCAAAAAAACCCTCATCATCACCGAGGGCTACATGGACGTCATCATGCTGCATCAAGCAGGCATCGACAACGCCGTAGCTGTGCTCGGCACGGCGCTGACGCCCGCTCATCTGCCGCTTATAAAGCGCGCGGAGCTTAACGTCGTGCTTAGCTTCGACGGCGACGCTGCGGGCATCAATGCGGCGATGAAATCGGCGCGGCTTTTGTGCCTAAATAAGATCGACTCAAGCGTCGCTATAATCGGCGGCGGCGCCGATCCTGCGGATATGATAGTCGCGGGCAAGGTGCGCGAGCTAGAGCAAATTTATGCTAGCGGCATGGAGAGCGGGGAATTTCTAATTCGACAGATCGCTAAAAAATACGACCTTGCCCGCCCCATGCAAAAAGAGGCGGCGCTAAATGAGATCAAAGAATTTACCGCAGCGCTCGGCCCCGTGCTCGCCGAGTCCTATCAGAGCCTAGTGGCGCAAATTTTAAACGTCTCGCCGGGTTCGTTTAATTTAGCAAGCGGCGGTAAAAATTTCGGCGCGGGCTTTGAGGGGCGAAATTTCAACGAGGGCGAGAGCTTCGGCTCTCGCGATTTGGGTTTTTACGAAGGGCACGGCGCAGACGGCAGGAGCGGCGCGAGTGGGAGCTTAAACAGCGGAAATTTTGTTCGCGCGCAAAATACGGCGCGCTATGAGAGCTCTGCGCTGCCTGCGGCTTCGGCGAGGTCCGGGCAGACGTTACTACGCCGTAAGGAGATCGCGGAGCTTCAGATCATAAAATCGATGTTGCTCGATGGTGAGATGGCGGAGCTTGGGCTCGGCTGCTTGGAGCGGCGCGATTTTCGCATGCACGGCGATATTTTCGAGGCGTTTTTGGCTTTCGCTCGCAGCGGCGAGAATTTTAAAAATTTCATCGGGGGCGAGGGCGGCAATGCGGATAGTAATGCCGGCGAAAATTTCATCGCAGGCGGCGCGGGAGAAAATTTTATCCGTAGCGAGAGCGTAAATTTAAAAAGCGGTGAGAGCTCTAGCGAGCAAAATTTTAGCGGGCAGGGTTCTACGGGCGCCGTAAATTTAAAAGATTCCGCACAGCAGGGTGCAAACGGCGGCGAGAAGCAAGAGGATGCAAATAACGGCGAGAGACGGAGCTTAAGCATCGGCGCAAATCAAGGCGAGATGGAAGCCGCCGCTCAAAATGTCCAAAGCGCTCAAAGTATCCAAAATGTTCAAAACGCCGAAAGCGAAGCCCGCGAAAATCTGCGCGCGCTCGCGCTGGATGATGAAATTTTGCCTATCGACGGCGCGGCGCTTTTTAACGACGCGTGCAAAATTTTACGCCGCAACGCCCTGCAAGATCTGATGCAAAAGCTCAAAAACTCCGACGCGCCCGACAAGATCGAGCGGATCTTGGAGTATCAAAAAAAGATCAACCAACTCAAGTAAAGGAACGAAATGAAGGCATTGGCGCTCTTTAGCGGCGGGCTTGACTCCATGCTCGCGGTCAAACTCATCGTCTCGCAAGGCATCGAGGTGCTCGCGCTGAATATGGATATAGGATTTAGCGGCAAGGATGATAAGAGCGAGATCATGCGCCGCAGAGCCGCAGCTGCGGGGGCAGATTTTAAAAGCGTCGATATCAGAAGCGAATATCTGCGGCAGGTGCTTTTCGAGCCCAAATACGGCTATGGCAAGCACTTCAACCCCTGCATCGACTGTCACGGATATATGTTTAAGACCGCGCTTGCGATGTTGCAAGACGAAGGGGCGAGCTTCATCATCACGGGCGAGGTGCTCGGACAGCGCCCGATGAGCCAGCGCGCGCAGGCTCTAGCTCAGGTCGGCGGGCTTAGCGGCGATGAGGAGGGGCTGATCCTACGTCCGCTGTGCGCGAAGCTGCTGTCGCCCACGACGCCCGAGATCAAGGGCTGGGTAGATAGGGGCGCGCTGCTTGATATCAGCGGGCGCGGACGGGCTATACAGATGCAGCTGGCGGCAGAGTTCGGCTTTGAGGACTATGAAACGCCCGCGGGAGGCTGTCTGCTGACCGTGCAGAGCTTCAGCGAGCGGATCAAGGATGCGGTAAAATTTGAAAAGATCGAAACGCCCGCGGACGCTGAAATTTTAAAATTCGGGCGCCATCTGCGCTTGCCGGGCGGCGCGAAGCTCATAATCGGACGCGACGAGAGCGATAACAAAAAGCTTGCCGCCGTGCAAAATCCGAAATTTAGCGAGATAAAATTTAAAGATGACGTCGTGGGCGCGCTAAGCCTGCTAAGTAGAGGCGCGAGCGAAGCGGATAGAGAGCTTGCGGCGAGACTGGCGTTAACATACGCCAAAACGGACGCCGCGCGCAGCTACGCCCTACTCATAGACGGCAGCGAGCTGAGCGTAAGCCCCTTTGAGAGCAAGGATGCTGCGCGCGAGTATTTTGTGTAAAATCTAAACCGCCATCCAGGTTGTATTTGATAGGCGTAAAAACGATGCATAAGCGCAAGAAGCTGCAATAGCAGATACAAGAGTAAAATTTAAAAACGGCGATGTCTGAAAGGCGAGCCGAAAAAGCGGGCACCGCGAACTAAATTCGGCTATCGCAAGAGCCAAATAGGCATAAATTTAAAAGTGCAAGCCGTTAAATTTAAAAGCAAGAGCGAGCAAATTTTATAAGCTTAAGGAGCATTTATGGATTATTTCAAGCCATTTTTAGTAAAGATCGCAGGGCGCGCCAGAGAGGACGATCACACGAGCGCGCACGAGTAGATCATCGCTCCGCTACTGCAAAACGCGCTCGCCGCCTACGTCTATAACGGGCGCAAAGATATTATCATGGGAGCCTTCGGTAGCGTGGAGCACCCGTTAAATTTGAGCGAGTTTAGTTTTCTCGTGCGCGAGCGGGGCAAATTTCGCCTCGATCTAGCGCGCGAATGCGTAAACGGCGCCGAGATCTTTTGGAGCGCTTGCAGTTTTAGGCGCGGCTCGGTCGTTGTTTTGCTTGATGGCGAGTTTGAT
>NZ_CALKTS010000147.1 GCF_937997595.1 uncultured Campylobacter sp.
ATCGTTTTTATAGTATTCCAACAGTGTTTCGCAATAATTAAAAAAAGATATATCCGGCACACAATCGTCTTCTAAGATAATGCCTTGTTCAACATTATCAAAAAACCATGTAATTGCTTGGGCAGGTCCTCGTCCGCAGCCTAGGTTTTCATCTCGAAACAACGTATAAACTTTGCAATCCCAATCCACCTGCGACAGCACCCATTCGCGTACGGCTTTGCATTTTTTTTCTTCACCTAAACGGTTTTTTCTCGGACCGTCTGCTGCAATAAAAAGCTGTTGCGGCTGTACTTCTTTAATTTTTGGCATTGCCGCCTCCTTGTAAATTTAGATTTTTATTGAAATTGTTGTTTTTTAAAGTTTGGTATTGCTCTAAAATCGCATTATAATAGTAATCGCCATTATATGCAAAATCATTAAAAACGATATTTTGGAGCGTAGGTCTATTAGTAGGAATATATTTAAAATAATATTCTCTCCCATATGTTTTTTCAAAAAATCTTTTTTTGTTAGTTGTCAGTAGATTATGGGTAACGCAAAATTCTGATATTTCTTTATTGACAATAGCATTTGCTAAAAGCCAAGAAAACATAATATTTGATACAATGACTATGTCGTTTTTTGTATCGTGATATTTTAAGACTTTTTTATTTATAAATACAAAATCTGAAAAAAGTATATGCTTATTTTCGCCAATATAAACGAAATTTTCCAAAAATTTACCATTTTCATCAATAATGTATTTTTCATTGAACGGATAAAAAGGTTCTATTTTTAAAATTTCATCATTATCAATTATCTCTTGTGCGTTTTGCCTAGGTGTGTCGGCATTACAAATTTTAGAACCTAAATTTAGTAAATATTCTAAATTTAATCTTTTATCAAGCTTGAAAAATTCGCATTTGTCATCAGGGTATTTGTCTCCATTGCAAAGATAAAATCTTGTTTCAGCAAAGTCATTTATATCTCTATGGATATTTTTCATCTTTTTTATATCTTTTGCTGGATAATTGTCTAAATAGTGAATTTTTTGTAGAAAATCTTTTATGTAAAAATTAATTTTTTCATGCTCGGTTGCTGTTTTAAAATCTATCTTGTTTTCCAAATATTTTACTTTATCGTATTTGTCAAACATAGCTTCTAATTCGGCAATATGCCTTTTGTCGTCTTTATAAAGTTGATAAGCAAATGAAATAATAAGACACAAAGTAAATAAAATAAATATTATAAATAAAATTTTAAATAATTTTTTCATATTTTTCCTTTCAAATTTAAAGTTTAACTTGCGAATTTAAACTCGGCCAGTATCGTTTGATACTGAATTTATTAAATTTACAAATTTAAACTTACTTTACAAATTCACACAATTAGTAAATTTAAATTTGCAAATTCTTTTAATGCTTCAAAGCCGTTATTAGCTAAGCTCCCATCTCTTAGTAAAGTATGATTTTCAAATAGTCTTCCGCTTGTTACGCTATTTGCGATTAAGGTTTTGTTGATTAAAATTCCGTCATTTTTATCTATCAAAGCTCTGTTTTGGGCAAATTTGTTATTATCTAGGTCGAAGTATGTTTTACCGTGCGCGTTTGTAATGATGATGTCGTAGGTGGGGATTAGAAATAGTGCAGCCGCTACAATGCCTCTGATCCAAATTCTCTTAGTGCATTTTATGGCGATAACCATAACTATGGTGCTAACTGCTAAATAAGGAATAATGTAAACAACCAGTATTATCATCCCCATAGCATCCCCTTTGAAGACCGGATAAAGCTAGGAGTAAAGTTGGTGCCACTTTCTTGCATATCAGTCCTTTTCTTGCTATCCCTTGGCGCGGATTATATAGCCGCATTTATAAAAGTATGCTTAAGCTTTATAAAATATTTCCAGGCTTTGTTTTAAAGCGGCTTCTTAAATTTTTAGCGCTTTCCTAGCTATTCATTCCCACCGTACTATTATTGGTTTCACAAATTCTCTCAATCTCTTAAATTTCTTTAAAATTCCTTCCGAATTTAAGCCCCGTTTCAAATAGACTTAATAGAATTCTTTCAAATTTCACTCAAAGGTATCCAATGCAAACCGCCCTGGGCTCGCTAGGTCTGATAGCCGCCGTAAATCATATCCCATTTGATGCCAAGGCGCTTATAAATAAATTTGCGCTAAGCAGCGAGGAGCCGCAGATCGAAGAGCTAGTGCGGATGGCTAAGCATTGCGAGTTTAAGGCTAAAATCAAAAAGCTAAATCTTTCAAATTTGATGCGCTATAAGCCTCCCTTTATCCTTCAGAAAAAGGATGGAAGCTACTTTAACGTCCTAAAGATCGAGCAGCAAAGTAAAGAGGATATTAAAGCATCAA
>NZ_CALKTS010000148.1 GCF_937997595.1 uncultured Campylobacter sp.
GTTATCCCAAAACATCCTCAAGCGCGGTTTTTAGATCGCCAAATTTAAAGCTAAAACCGCTTTCTATCAAAGCTCTTGGATAGACTTTCGCACCCTCAAGCAGCACGCCGGACCCCTCGCCCAGCATCAAATTTAACGCAAATTTAGGCACTTTAAAAAAAGTCGGTCGCCCCAAAACCTCGCCTAAAATTTGAGTAAATTCGCCGTTTGTGCTAGGTTGCGGCGAAACGAGATTAAAAACGCCGCTTTGGCGGTTTTGCAAGGTAAATTTAAATGCCTCTAGCAAATCAGCGACGCAAATCCAGCAAAACGCCTGCTTGCCGCTACCGATCTTGCCGCCAAGACCGAACCTAAATGCCGGCAGCATCTTAGCTAGCGCGCCGCCTCGCCCCAGCACCACGCCTAGTCGAAATATCGCCGTTTGCGTCCGCGCTTTGGTAGCTTCGCTCTCCCACTCGCATGCTAGCTCGCCCAAAAACCCGCGGTCAAATTTGACCGAGCTCTCGTCGTGATCAAGCCCGTTTTCGTAGATGCCGATAGCCGAAGCGCTGATGAAAAATGGCGGATTTTCTAGCTCGTTTATAGCGCAAACCAGCGTGCGCGTAGTCTCTATCCTGCTTGCGCGAAGCTGCTTTTTATACGCCTCGCTCCATCTGGCCGCGATAGAAGCGCCTGCTAAATTTATAACCGCGTCGCAGCCGCCGATGAGGTCTTTGAGTGCGTCTTTGTAGGCGTAGGCGGCTCGCGGGATAGCTATGACCTCGTGCCCTTGGGCTCTAAAAAATCTGCAAAGCTCGCCGCCGATAAATCCGCTCGTGCCGTTTACGGCTATTTTCATATTTTTGCCTTTTTATAAATAAATTTTGTTTTAACGCGTACGGTCAAATTTGACGCAACGCATGGTTAAATTTAGCGTTAAATTTAACGCTAAAAGTCAAGCCATTTTGCTCAAATTTGACGGGTGAAACGAAAGCTTAAATTTGCCGTCAAATTTACTTTCTAAAATACTCTTTCACGCCGTTTTCGCCATCTAGTTGCGAGCGTAAATTTTCTAGCGCGGCGAATAAAATTTACTGACACCCTTCGCACTCGATCGAGCGATCCGCGACGTTGTTTAGCTTCTCGCTATCTGGGCTTTCGGAGCGCAGGTAGTAGGTCGATTTTAACCCGAGCTGCCACGCAAGCGTATAAATTTCGCTCAGATAGCCGCCGCTTGCCTTATTCAGGCTCATAAATATATTTAGGCTCTGGCCTTGATCGATCCATTTTTGGCGGATGGCGCCAGCCTTTACGAGCAGGCGCTGATCGAGTTCATACGCAGGCACGTATGCCTGCCACGTCTTCGGGCTTAAATTCGGTACGACGACCGGGATCATGCCGCTTAGATTGTGCTCGAACCACTTGCGCTTATACACCGGCTCGATCGTCTGTGTGGTGCCTACGAGTATGCTGATACTCGATGTCGGCGCAATCGCCATCAGGTAGCCGTTTCGCATGCCGTCGCGCTTTACTTTCTCGCGCAGTCCGTCCCAGTCGCAGCTACTCTGCTCAAAAAGCCCGCCGCGCTTAACGAGCGCTTTGGCGTTTTCGTTCGCCAAATCGATCGGGAAAATTCCTTCGCTCCATTTTGAGCCCGCAAAATCAGGATATCTACCCTTTTCTACGGCTAAATTTGAGCTTGCTTTGATCGCGTTAAAGCTCACGTTTTCCATTATCCTATCGATCAGCTCGAAGTGCTCGTAGCTGCCCCACTTCACGCCGCGCTCGGCAAGCATCTGCGCCTCGCCCATTACGCCGAGCCCTATCGCGCGCGTTTTTAGATTGGTGTGTTTGACCTTGGCGTGCGGATAAAAATTTAGATCGATGACATTATCGAGCATTCGCACGGCGATCGGCATCACGCGAGCTATCTCCTCGCGGCTATTGATTTTGCTTAAATTTACGCTTGCGAGGTTACAAACCGCCGTCGCGCCCTCGTCGCAGCCCTTTTCCACGATAAAAATTTCTTTGCCGCCCAGCGTGTCTAGCGCGGTGATCTTTTTCGCCTTTTTTACGATGCCCGCGTCGGTTCTTACATCTTCGTTTTCCTCAAACAGCCTCTCGCTGCCGTCAGCAAAAACGACTTTGATTTTGTAGTGGTTCGGCGCCGTGTTTTGAAAAATTTCAGTGCATAAATTTGAGCTCCTGATTAAGCCTTGATGCGCGTTTGGATTGATTCGGTTGGCGTTATCTTTGAAGCATAAAAAGGGCATTCCGGTCTCAAAATAGCTCGTTAAAATTTTCTTCCAAAGCTCCTTTGCCAGGATCGTAGATTTTGAAATTTTATCATCGGCCTCGTACTGCTCGTAGCGCGCTTCAAATTCCGCGCCATATAGATCGCTCAGATCGCTTACCTCCGCAGGATCGAAGAGCGTCCATTTGCCGCCGCTTTGAAGCCTTTTCATAAACAGATCGTTTATCCACAGCGCGGGGAAAATTTCATGCGCGCGGCGCCTCTCCTCGCCCGAGTTTTTGCGCAGATCGAGGAAGTCGCTCACGTCCATATGCCACGGCTCGATATACACGGCGATAGCGCCCTTGCGCGTGCCCAGCTGATCGACGGCGACGGCGATGTCGTTCGTGATCTTTAAAAACGGGATGATGCCGCCCGCGGCGTTTTTGTGTCCGTCGATGCTGCCGCCCATCGCGCGCACCTTGCACCAGTCCCAGCCGATACCGCCGCCGAATTTGCTCAGAAGCGCCATCTCTTTGTAGCTATCGAAAATCCCCTCGATATTATCGGGCGTGCTTCCCACGTAGCAGCTGCTTAGCTGATGCCGCGTCGTGCGGGCGTTTGAGAGCGTAGGGGTCGCGAGCATGACTTCAAATTTAGATATGAGATCGTAAAATTTCTTCGCCCAACTCTGGCAATCAAGCTCGTTTTGCGCGAGGAACATTGCGATCGCCATAAACATCTGCTGCGGCAGCTCGATCGGCGCACCGCTTTTATCCTTGATGAGGTAGCGATCGTAAAGCGTCTTGATGCCGAGGTAGTTAAACTGCAAATCGCGCTGCGGTTGCAGATAGGAATTTAGATCCTCAAGATCGTATTTTTCCTTTAAGCCGAGCATTATACGGCCCGCCGCCTCGCCGCGAGCGAAGTAATCTTGTAGGCTGTTGTAGCCGCTAAAGCCCGTTACTTTGTGGTACAGATCATATAAAAATAGCCGCGCGGCGACGAAAGTCCAGTTCGGGCGATCCACGTCGATCTTCTCGACTGCGGTTTTGATGAGGGTTTGCTGGATCTCCTCCGTGGTGATCATATCGCGAAACTGGATCTTTGCGTCCACCTCAAGCTCGCTAAGGCTTACGTTTTCCAGCCCCTCCACTGCCTCGCTCGTGTATTTTTTGATCTTGCTTACGTCAAGTTCCTCGGTTCTGCCGTTGCGTTTGATTACTTTCATATCGTTCCTTGAAATTTAAAAATGCAAATTTAGCGTTAGTTTCCCAATATAAAATACGTCGTCAAAAGAGGCGGCGTAATAAATGCCGCTCATAATCCGCCGTCTTTTAAATTTACGCTAGCTGCGCTGCAAAAGCGCGCATTATAGCCAAATTTGCTTAAGTCTATCTGTCATTGCAAATATGAGATTTTGGCTTATAAGTTTTAAAATTCAGCGAGGCGGGTAGAAACGATGCGGTAAAATTCGAGCGGAATTTTATGGTGGCGCCGCGGAATTCTGCAGGTAAAAATTTGCGCGGAGCCTTGCGAAATTCTGCGCCGAAAAAGCAAGAAATAAAAAGGGCTTTGCGAGCAGGTTTAAAATTTGCTCGCAAAGCTTAAAAATTTAATTGTGCGGTAGTGGGATAGGTTTGCCGTTTAAGATCATAGAGTTGCTTGCCTTATCGAAGCTAAACTCCATCTTAACTCCATCTCCGTCTGGCTTAAGGAACTGCGAGCCGTAAACTTCAGCCATCGGCGCAAAATCGCGCAGGCTGTCATAAGGCGATAGGAAGTCCGTGATAGTCGTATTTATCGTAGCTTTGCCGTCCAAGCTCATGCGCTTAAAAAGCTGCGTCTCGTCGATGTAGCCGCCTACTAGCGCGCTTGCGTTAAAAGCAAATTTCTTGCCGAGGCTATTTTCAAACGAAAAATCATTCACGTTGATTTTCATATCATCTTTTAGCAGCTTCATAAAAAGCTCTTTATTTTCCGCTAATTTTTCGCCTTCTTGCGGATTTGAGATAATAGACAGATATTTTTCGAAAAGTGCGGCGCTAAAGCTGGTATCGACGCCCAAATGGATGTTTCGCACTAGCACATCGGCGATTTTTAGGCTTTGGGCTTTATCGCTTTCGTTGAAATTTAAAATTCCATCTTTTACGCGGTAGCTACCTTCTGTGCTCATATCCGTAACTACGACGAAGCGCTGTTTATCTACAGTTACGACGAGCTCTTTT
>NZ_CALKTS010000149.1 GCF_937997595.1 uncultured Campylobacter sp.
CGTTCTCGTCAAAACGAGGCAGGAAAGCGAGCCGCTTAGACGCGATGAAATTTTAACGTCCTTGACGCGTTCGCCTAAAATTTCTTTGATCTTCGCGGCGATCTCTTTGGCTTGCGGCGTCGCGGCATCGTCGCTCGCAGCTTCTTGCTTGATCGAAGTTGCGTTTTTAACCGGCGTCTTATCAAACTCAAAAACGCCCGGCATCACTATCGTATCGATCTCATCGTCGCAGAGCAGCACCTCCGTGCCCTCGGCGTTAAATTTCTCGATCAGAGGCGAGCTTTTAAGCATCGCGGCGCTGTTTCCCGCGATGTAATAGATCTCTTTTTGCTCCGCGCCCATTTTTTCCTTATACTCGCTAAGCGTGATGAGACCGTCTCGCAGGTTTGATTTGAAAAGACAAAGCTTTAAAATTTCCTCTTTGTTTGCGCCGAAGCCGTAAAGCCCCTCTTTCAAAACCTTGCCGAATAATTCGTAAAATTTTATGTATTTTTCCCGATCGTCCTGCAAAAGTTTCTGTAGCTCGGATAGAATTTTTTTGACGCTCTGTTCGCGGACGTAGGCAAGAATTCGATTTTCTTGCAGAATTTCGCGGCTTACGTTTAGCGGCAGATCCTCGACGTCCATTATGCCGCGTACGAAGCGCAGATAGCTAGGCAGCAGCTCTTTGGCATCGTCGGTGATGAAAACGCGCTTGACGTAGAGCTTCACGCCGCTTTGATAATCGACGCGATATAGATCGAAGGGCTCGCTGCTCGGCACGTAAAAAAGCGTCGTGTACTCGTGCGTGCCCTCGGCCTTGGTGTGGATGTAAAACAGCGGATCGCCGCTATCGTGGCTGATCTGCTTATAAAATTCATTGTAATCGCTCGGCTTTAGGCTGTTTTTTGGCAGCTGCCAAAGCGCGCTCGCGCGGTTGATCTGGACGTTTTTAACTTCGCTATGTCCCTGCTCGCCCTCTTTTTGCGCAGGAATGTATTCTTCTTTATCCATAAAGATCGGATAGGGGATGTGGTTGGAGTATTTTTTGATGATGCCTTCGAGCCTATATTCGTCCAAAAACTCCTCATCTTTCATATGTAGGATTATCGTCGTGCCGAAGTCCTCTTTTTGCGCCTTTTCGATAGCGTAGTTGCTCGCATCGCTGCTCCATTTAAAAGCGTCCTGCGAGAGCGGCTTGCGGCTGATAACATCGATACGGTCCGCTACCATAAACGCCGAATAAAACCCGACGCCGAACTGCCCGATGAGGTTACTGTCCTTCGCCGCATCGCCGCTAAGGCTCGCCATAAAGCCCTTCGTGCCGCTGCGCGCGATGGTGCCTAGATTGCTCTCGAGCTCGGCTTCGTCCATGCCTATGCCGTTGTCGCCGATGCTTAGCGTTTTGGCCTCTTTGTCGATCTTTATATCGATGCGCGGCACATACGAAAGCGCCTTGTAATCGTCATTCGTAAGGCTTAGATAGTTTAATTTATCCAGCGCGTCGCTTGCGTTTGAGATCAGCTCGCGCAAAAAAATCTCCTTGTTTGAATAAAGCGAATGGATCATCAAATTTAGCAGATCATTCACTTCGGTCTTAAATTTTTTCTTTGCCATTATGCGGTCCTTTTTAAAAATTTTGGCAGATTATATCATGGAGTGCTAATCTTGTCAAGAGTAGAATAAATAAACTTGATATGAATCCTATCAAGTTTTGGAAATTTACGCGCGCCCGAAGTATATGAAATTTAAACCCGGCTGCGGATTATACAGCGAGAACCGATCCGAATTTAACGGCGCATCTGCGCTAAATTTACAAATTCTTTTTAGTCGTCGTTTTTTGAAAAATTCAAAACAAAATGATATAATTCCTCTCGATTCCGATGCGATTTTTATGATAAAAACGGGCGTTTGACTAAAACAAAATTTATCGAGCAAAAAAAGGATTTCATTTGAATAACGAAGAAATTATACAACGCATAAATGAGCTGAGAGAAAAGCGAGGCAAAAATTTAAAAAGCCCAAGTGAAAATGTCTGCGAGACAAGTTCTAATGCAGATATGGATACGGATGCTGCCGCAAATTTGGCCGAAAAATCAGGCGCAGGTTCGGCCGCAAATTTAAGCAAAAAACCGAGCCCTAAGCCCTCCGTCGCTACCGCAAGAAACGAACAATCGATCAAAGACGCGGACCTCCGTACTCCACGCAATAATCGATCTACGCCGAAAATACTCCCTCTCGTTGTCATATGTATAATCGCGATCTTTATAGCGATAAAAGCGCCTTTTCGCACAGAAATTTTGAACGAAACCCGAATTCCTATCAATCAAGCAAACGAAGACGCAAATAAAAATCCTAAAGAAATTTCTATTCGCACCAAAGACGGCACTTTAAAAATGAAAAATCCCGTAAGATTTCGCGAAGATTGCGACAGCGGGGATGGCGATGCCTGCGCCGTACTTTCGAGCCTGCTGCTATTAAATGGCGAAATTTCGCAAGATGGCGCCAAAGATCTGCTTAAAAAAGGCTGCTACGATCTTAACGGCGGCGAAAGCTGCACGAGACTCGCAGGCTACGAGGATAGAGATTCGCAAGAGGGCAGAAAATTGTACAAAAAAGCATGCAAGCTCGGTAACGGCGAGGGTTGCTTTATGTTCGGTTACGTCGCGTATTTTGACGACGATGACAAAGAAGCGGGTACGCAATGCTTTGAGCGATCGTGCGAGTTACGATTTGCGGAGGCATGCTATTTTCTAGTGGGAATTTATTCAAATGATCCGGCAAAATCGCAAAGATATCAGGCTCTGTTTGAAAAATATCAACAAGAAAACAACGATGCGATAATCAGCTTTAGGCGCAGATAATTTTATGGCTCAATGCACTTTTGCGCACTTTGTTTGCGCGCTTAAATTTGCGCAAATCAAAAAAACGTCCGTCACCTGCAAGCATGCAAATTTAAAATTTTTACTCAAACCGAAGCGCCGCGTAAAATTTACGCAAACGCAAAAGTCAAATTTAATCGGTTTATAAATTTAAAGCCTCGTGCAGAGGTCGTCTCAAATTTACACACAAAGTACGGGCATAAAAAAAACGGAGGCGCCTTAAATTTTACTCATCACGTCGTCGATTATCGCTTGTACACCGTTTCGATCCGCGAGCTCAAGCAGCCCTTTACTTGCGCGCGCCACGTCAAAGCTCTCAATCAAGCTCAAAATCCGCTCGCCGCTCGCGTCCTGCTGGCGTAAAATTTCGCAAAGTCCGCGCTCTTTAAGAAATTTCGCGTTATAAAACTGATGATCCGCCGCCGCGAACGGAAACGGCACAAATATCGCGGGCAGGCCGTTTGCGCAGAGCTCCCACAGCGTGCTGGCACCGCTGCGTCCGACGCAAAGATCGGCGCTTGCGATGAGCTCGTGCATATTTTTGCAAAAGCCCACGAGCTGTACATCCAGGCCCTGCTGCGCGTAGGTCTGCGAGATGCGCTCAAACTCGCGCTCGCCGCACTGATGGATCACGCCGTAGCCGAGGCTCAAAAGCTTGGGCGCAAGCTCCACGGCAAGCGAGTTGATAAAGCTCGCTCCCTGTGAGCCGCCCAAAAAGATGACCCTCTTAAGCGCCGTGCGCGCCCGCGCCGTCTCGAAAAAAATATCCGCGATCGGATAGGCAAACGCGGGCTTTTCATAGGAGCTGTAAAATGCGCGCGCAAAGGGCTTCAGCAAGCGGTTGAGCCTCCCGCAAACGGCGTTTTGCTCGTGGATAAAAAACGGCACGCGAGAAAGGATCGCCGCGATGGATGCGGGCGCAGAGCTGTATCCGCCCACGCTGATGAGCGCGCGGACGCCGTTTTGCTTTAAAATTTTACGCGCCGCAAGCGAGAGGCGCAGGATATTTAGCAGCGAGGCTAGCTTGGCAAAGCCCTTTTTATCGACGACGCCCGAACTTTGCAAAAAATAGGTGCGCGCAAAAAGCTCGCTATTTTCAAACCACGCGCGATCCTGCCCGCGGTTTGAGCCGATAAAGATCGCCCTGATGCCCTGCTTTGCAAGGCGGGCGGCTAAATTTTTAGCGATTATCAGATGCCCGCCGGTGCCGCCGCCGCTGATTGCTATGACCATACTTTTCCTTTAAATTTATAAAATTTCGCGCTTAAATTTAAGCCGCGGCGCGCTTCGGCGTAGAATTTTAAGCACAAATTCGGCTTTAAATTTACGTCTAAATTTAAACTACGCTCGCCCAAAACCCGCAAAAGCCTTAAAATTTAGCCCTTTTCGACGCCATCAAAACGAGCCCCACCGCAAACGACGCCGCGAGCAGATGGCTGCCGCCGTAGCTTAGAAACGGTACGGCGATGCCCTTAACCGGCGAGATTGACGTGATGCCGTAGGAGTTGATGATGAACGAAAAGAAAAACATAAAGCCGATACCCAGGCAAAAGAGGAAATTTACGTTACTCGGCGACTTGCTCGCGGTCTGAAAGATGCGAAATAGCATCGCATAAAATAGCGCCACGATGAGCAAAATCCCGATAAATCCCCACTCCTCGGCGATGCCTGCGAGCACGAAGTCGGTATGCACCTCGCTCAGATAGCCTAGCTTAAAACTTCCAAGCCCAAGCCCCTGCCCGAAAAACTCGCCGTTGTTTATCGCATTTAGCGAGTGTCCGACCTGATACGGCGCGCTAGCGTCCTCTATACGCAGCCCGGCGGCGGTCTCCGGCGACATAAACGACAGCACGAAATCCTGCACGCCGCCCCACCACGAGCGCACGCGATCGACCCTGTGCGCGCTCGTGACGATAAAAACGTAAGCAAGCCCCAAAATCCCCATAAAGCTAAAGCCGATGAGCTTAAAGCTAGTGCCTGCGAAAAGCGACATAAAAATCATCGTAAGCCCCAGCACCGCGACCTGTCCCAGATCGTTTTGCACGATGGCGACTAGGATTACGACGAAGCCGAAAAGCGCTACGTAAGGAAGCAGCGTCGCGATCTCGCGCCCGATGCTTTTTTTGGAGTGATCGAGTTTGCGCGAGAAGCTCCACGCCAAAAAGTAGATGAAGCCCACCTTGAAAAATTCCACCGGCGCGAGGTTAAAAAACGGCAGCCTGATCCAGCGCGCTGCGCCGTTTACGTCGGCGACCAAGGATTTGGGCAAAAAGCCCATCGCGAGCATCAAAATCCCCATGATCGCAAAAAGCGACATGCACACCGGCGTTAGGCATTTATCGGGATCGGCGCGCGAGACGATCCACATCACCGCGATGCAGGCGATCCCCACCGCGCACTGGCGATAAAAAAAATGTAGCGGCGTAGTGCCCAGCAGAAGCACCGTATAGGAGCTCAGCGACAGCGAAAATATCATGCCGATCGTAATGAGCGCGCAGGTGAAGTAATATAGCCATTTATCGGTTCTCAATCATCTCTCCGTTTTAAAATTTATTCGCATTTATGTGCGCCGTGCACGCTTCGTCTGCCGCGCGAGCTCAAACCTCGCATCGCGCCCGTGCCGCACGGCGCCGATCGTGGCACCGCCTTTTAAAAAGCGTACGGCACGACCACGTATTGTCTTTTGGCACGCAGCACGATCGTGCATCTTTGATGCATAGCGCAAATTTTATTCTCGCACATAAGGCGGCTTTGCGGCGTACGCTGCGGGGCAACACGCCACAAGGTACGATCTCGCGCTATCCCGCAAGCGCGTATTGCGTACGCTCTATTCTAACATATCGCGGCGACTTTCGACGCACGCTGCCGCGCCGTAGAGCGCAACCTCGCACTATCTTTTAATACACAGGCGGGTGCATTTTACTCTGGCAGGCGTATCGCGGCGGCTTTTAGCACGCGGTAGCTGCAAAATTTTAAGCCGCAACATCATTGCAAACGCGCTCACATGCCGATCGATTTTCAGCGCACGGACAACGTAAAACGCACCGCATCTTACAATAAGCGACTTCGCCGTAAAACGCGCTTGTACCGCAGGCGGTACGAAATTTCGTTTTAAATTTATTCGCCGCTACGTCGCAAATTTTATTAAATTTATGCGTACGGCGATAAATTTTCCGTTCTAAAATTTTACGCCGCAGAGCATGTAAGCACATTCGTATCGCAAAACATACCGCATGCAGCCGCACTGCGAATTATAACCCACACAAAACACCGCGCGCCAAACAGCTTTGTCGCGCCGTTCACGATCTATCGGCTTTTGGCGTGTGACACGGGTACTCGCACTGGAAATCAGCCGCTGTGAACGACAACCTCAGTACTCTGTGCATCGACCTTCAAAGTATGAAATCTTTCCGCCAATATACTCGCGCGCGGGCAAGCCAGTCTGCAGCAACTTCTTCCGCTTGCGCAGTCGCAAGACGTTTCATATCGGCGTAGCGAGATTTAAAATTCAGGTCCGCTGCGGCAAATTTTAAAATTTCAAAATGCAAGAAAACGGCGAAATTTTAAAATCAAAATTTGCGCCGCCTGTCATCCCCGTATGCAGCAGTTTCGGATAAAATTTCAAATTTACGTCGCGGATTGCCGCGGCGCCTTGAACGAAATTTATCCGCCGCAGAGCGCCTATCGCTCACGTATCGGCAGCACAGCAAGCTCTCAATTCTGCGTCGCAGATGAAATTTAAATATCGCCTAGCGTTAAAATTTAAATCTCAAAGCTCTTTCGCTCAAATTTTAGAATTTTAAATCCTGTGCTTTTTTAGCTCCGCTTGCGCCTTATAAAATTCAGACAACTCGCACGTCGCAAACGCAAGCTGCAAAACGTGCTGTTTATACCCGCCGAGCACTACTTTTAAACGCCTCCCGCACCGCAAAGAACTTTGACACATCCGCGCATCCATGTAAACCGTCCGCCTTGCTACAGCCACAGAAGCACAAGCGCGAGCTGCAAAACGCACAAATTTTAAAATTTAAAATCCGCCATGTAGATTAAAAAATTTTAAAATTCCACCGCTTCAAATCCGATCAATTTTAGAATTTTACCGACGCAGATCGATTAAATTTTAAAAATTCTAGCACCCGCAAATCCAATAAATTTCAAAATTTCGCCGCTTAAATTTTATCGAAATTTTAAAGCTTACTTGATTATGTCGCGCTGGCCTTTGGCGTTGATCTCGCTCAAAACACCCATCTGTTCGAGCTGTTCGATGATCGTCGCGGCGCGGTTATACCCGATACGCAAGCGGCGCTGCAGGTAGCTGATCGAGGTTTTCTCCTCCTCCAAGACTATCGCCTTCGCCTCGTCGTAAAGCTCGTCAAGCACGATATTTTGCGGATTGATTATACCGCCTTCTTGCTTGGCGCCCTCGTTTTCGATCAAAAATCTCTCGTCATAAACGACGCTTTCTTGCGCTTTTAAAAATTCTGCGATTTTGTTGATCTCATTCTCGGTCGTAAACGGCGCATGCAGGCGGATGAGCCCTGGCGCGGTAGGCGGCGTAAACAGCATATCGCCACGCCCAAGTAGGCTGTCCGCGCCCATCTGATCCAAAATCACCTTGCTATCGACCTTTGAGCCCACGCGGAAGCTGATGCGGCTAGGCAAATTCGCCTTTATCAGCCCCGTGACGACGTCCACGCTAGGGCGCTGCGTCGCTACGATGAGATGGATGCCGCTAGCGCGCGCCATCTGCGCCAAACGCGCGATATAGTGCTCCACATC
Organism: uncultured Campylobacter sp.; assembly: GCF_937997595.1. Classification (GTDB taxonomy): domain Bacteria; phylum Campylobacterota; class Campylobacteria; order Campylobacterales; family Campylobacteraceae; genus Campylobacter_B. The sequence continues at coordinate 7,641 of NZ_CALKTS010000149.1, forward strand.
CTTGCCGCTCGTCATCATCAGATCCGCGAGCTCGTCGATGATAACGACGATGTAAGGCAAAATTTCGCCGCCCTCGCGCAGCATCTTTTCGTTGTAGTTGTCGATATTTTTCGTCCTGTTTTGTGCCATGAGCGAGTAGCGCTGCTCCATCTCTGAAACAAGATTACTTAGTGCGATGATCGCCTGCTTAGGTTGCGTGATGACGGGCGTCAGCAGGTGCGGGATGTCGTTGTAGATGCTAAACTCGAGCATCTTGGGATCGATCATTATAAGGCGCAGGCTTTTGGGCGAGTTGCGATACAAAAGGCTAAGCAGCATGGCGTTGATGCCCACGCTCTTGCCGCTTCCCGTGGTGCCTGCGATGAGAAGGTGCGGCAGCTTCTTAAGATCGGTGACGAAAGGCTGCCCCACGATATCCTTGCCAAGTACGATGGTAAGCGGGCTGGAAGCGCTTTTAAACACGTCGCTTTCTAAAATTTCGCGCAGATATATCGTATCGATATTTTGATTCGGGATCTCGATGCCCACGACGTCTTTGCCCGGAACCGGCGCTTGGATGCGGATGGTCTGCGCCCGAAGAGCCATCGCGAGATCATCTTGCAGCGTTAGAATTTTACTTACTTTGATGTGCGCGGCGGGGCGAAACTCAAAGGTCGTAACGACCGGGCCCGAGTAGGTCCGCACCACATCGCCGTCGATCTTAAATTTACGCAGCTTATCGAGCAGGTCGTAAATTTTACGATCGATCTCGCTCTCATCGATATTGCTTTTCTTTTTCGGCGGCGGGTTTAAAAAATCAAGCGGCGGCAGCTTAAAATCCTTGGGCTTAGCCACCCTGCCCTTATCGAGCTGATCCAAAAGCCTTTTGTTTTCGGCGACCTCGCTTAGGCGCTCGACCCTTTTTAGTCTGCTCGGCTTTCCCTTTTGCGGCATTTTAAGCTCGCGTTCAGCGGAAGCCTGCAGACCCTGCGCGTCACTGAAATTCTGCTCATTCTCGGGCTCGCGAGCATCGTTTAAATTTTGTAAATTTTGCCCGCTTTCAAAACCGCGTCCGCTTGCGCCCTGCTCCGCAAAATTACCCTGTTTTGCCGAATTGTCCTCTGTGCTCAAAGCGTCATTCAAAGCGTTAAAATTTTCCGTACCTCTCAAGCCCTGCGCAGACGAATACCTTGCAAGCCCGCCCCTTTGCGCTGCATCCGCATCGCTAGCGAAATCGTCCTCAATTTCATCCTGCGAGCTTTCATCTCTTGAGCCAATGAAGCAGTTTTTGATGATGTCGGTAAAACGATCTTCGAATATAAGCACTAGCGAAAGCACAAAAATCGTAATATTAAAAATCCACACGCCGACGCTTCCAATCATTCGCCTAAGTCCGTCCACCGCGAAGCTGCCAACTGTTCCACCGCTAGCGCCAAAGAGACTCGACTGCACCATCAAAATGGTAAAAAACAGCAAAATCGCGCCGATGCTAAACTCAAAAAATCTAAAGTCAAAACCGCGAAAATGCTTATAGGCTACGTATGCTAAGGCGAGCAAAAATAGCGGATAGATGTATGCAAAATAGCCGAATAGCTGGGTATTAAATGAGCGGATGGCATTGCCTGCGCTGCCCACAAGCGCGGAATCGGGCGCAATAGTAGCAAGCCCAAAAAATATTATGATGGCCGATACGACGATAAAATATACTTCTTTGATTATGATAGATCCTTAAATTTAAAGCGGTATTTTAGCCAAATGAAGGTTAAAATTTTATTTGAAGGATGAAATTTGATGATTTGATAAAATTCCGCGCCCTCGCAGGCGCGGAATTAAAGGGGTTAGTTTTTGACGGCTTTGCCCAGATCCCACATAGGCATAAAGATACCAAGAGCCAAAAGAAGAACCATGCCCGCCATAAAAAATAGCATGATCGGCTCGACGTAGCTTGAGATATTATCGATGATATCGTCAAATTTCTCTTTATAATAATCCGTGACGTTGCCAAGCATCTTATCGAGGTTACCGGCCTGCTCGCCCGCGCTGATCATCTGAATAAGCATACTCTCGTAAAGCCCTGTATTGTTAAACGCCTCGGTTAGGCTCACGCCTTGCTGCACGGCGATTTTAACGGTAGAGAGCTTCTCTTTTAAAGTATGATTATCCACCATCAAAACAGATGTATCCAGCGCATCTGCGATAGGAATACCCGCTCGCACGAGCTCTGTAAAAATAAGCATAAATCGTGACATCGTAGAGAAAAATATAATCTTGCCGAATAGATAGACCTTTAAAATCGTCTTATCAAAGCCCTTTTTAAACTCATCGTTATTGCGATACGCCCATCTAAGAGCTATGATAGTGCCTATAATGCCTACTAAAACAAAAATTCCATAATTATTAAGCGTGCTTTCGATACCAAGTAGAATTCTAGTAGGCAGCGGCAGATCCGCGCCCAAATCCTCAAAAATCTCACGGAATTTCGGCACAACATACATCATCAAAACCGAAAACGCAATTGCCATAACGATCATAAGGATCATCGGATAGCGCATCGCCTTTTTAAATTTACGCTGGTTCTCCCAAAGCTCTTGAAGCATAGCGGCAAGCTTGGCTAGAGACTCTGCCATATTACCGGTTGCTTCACCAAGGCTTACCATCGCGACGACGACATCACCGAGCTGACCTCTAAATTTCTCCGTAGATTCGGTAAGACTAAGACCTGCGTTAAGATCGTCGTTCATAGCACTAAAAATTTCTTTTAGTGTCTTATCCTCTGCCGCTCTTGCGACCTCTTTGATCGAGTCATGAATTGAAATTCCGGCATTTGTCATAACCGAAAGCTGACGGATCGACGCTACTAACGGCAGCGTTCTAACTCTTCCGCTACCACCTAGCATGCGCGAAACCTGCGCCTTAAAATCGCCGCCCGTATTGGCTACGACCTGGGTTTCACCTCTTTTTACGATCGTCCCGCCTACACGCTGTTTCATGAGGTTGTTTGCTTGCACCTTATCGCTAGCTTGCAAAAACATCTTCTTTCTTGCGCCCTTGGCGTTGTATTCAACTTCTAATTGCTTTTTCATTGTTTAGCCACCCTATAAATTTCTTCTATACTAGTTACTCCGCGCGCAGCACGTATAACACCATCTTCAAACATATCTATAAAACCCTCCTCCTTCGCCAAGGCCCTCATATCGTCCTTTGAGCCGCCGTTAGCGATCAAGCTCTGCATTTTATCGGTAATAGGTAAAATTTCACTAATCATCTCACGCCCCATATAGCCCGTCTGACCGCATTGATCGCAACCTACGGCCTTAAAAAATGTGTATTTTTCAGGCAAGAATTCCTTCAGCTGATCAAGCATCGATTTAGGCAGATTCGTAGGCTGCTTGCAGTGCGGGCAAAGCTTTCGCACGAGACGCTGTGCCTCTACTGCAATGAGCGCACCACTTATGAGGTAGGCCTCTATACCCATATCTACTATTCGCGGGATCGCACTAACGGCGTCGTTGGTGTGTAGGGTCGAGAAAACCAAGTGTCCAGTAAGAGCAGCCTGGATCGCGATCCTAAGGGTCTCTTGATCACGGATCTCACCGATCATTATGATGTCGGGGTCTTGTCTTAAGATCGAGCGCAATGCTGAAGCAAAGGTAAGACCCGCTTTTTCGTTAACTTGGACTTGTTGGATTAAATTTACTTGATACTCGACTGGATCTTCTACGGTAATAACCTTAGTATCGATATTTTTAATATCGTTTAGCGCTGCATATAGCGTCGTAGACTTACCGCTTCCCGTAGGTCCGGTAACCAAGATAATACCATATGGAGCCTTCATAGCGTTATTAAATTTCTTAAAGCTATCAGGGTGCATACCGAGCTTTTCCAGACTTATGATAACCTTGGATTTATCGAGGATACGCATAACGGTAGATTCGCCATTGATAATAGGCAGTGTCGAAATACGAAAGTCGTATTCGCGACCTGAAATTTTCATACTAAACCTACCGTCCTGCGGCTTACGGCGCTCGGCGATATCCATATTCGAAAGTAGCTTCAATCGGCTTACTAGCGGTGGATAGATATCCTTATCAAAGATAAAAATTTCAGCGAGCATTCCGTCGATTCTGGTACGCACGACGCAGTTATTCTCGGTAGGCTCGATGTGAATATCACTACCGCGCATCTTAATAGACTGGCTGATTATCATCTCAATGAGCTTCAAAATCGCCGAGGTATCATCGCTGCTTCCGCTACCGCCGGTGTTAGCAAGCTCTTTGCGGATCTCCGCTACGAGCCCCTTAATACTCTCTGAAAGCTCAAGCTTAGATAGATATTTATTTACTTGATTTGGATCGGCTACTACGATTTTAAGCAGCTGTTTACTAAACATAGCCTGCGCTTTATCTTGCGACTCAAGGTTAAACGGATCAGAAAAAGCAACGTAAATATTCAGATCATCCGCTTTAACTGGTATTACGCCGTATCTTTTAAGCTGTGCGGTAGGAGTGCGTTCCGATAGCCTGAAGTCTATATCGATATCATCTAAATTCATATACGACAGGTTCATTTTCTTGGCTAGAATTTGCAAAAATTCCTTTGGATCCATCGAAAATTTTTCGCTTATATCGTCAAATGCTATCTGACGACGCTTGTACAGCTCAACTAAAATTGAGCAAAAATCATCCTGGCTTAGATAGTTATCTCCGACTAAAACCTCTCCTAGCGTCAAGCCGATATCCATCTTGTCCTTGATTTCCGGAACAACGGTGCTAGTAAGGATATTGTTTCGTATTAAAATCGCAACGATCTGCTCTTCAATCTTCGTCATCGCGATCACCAATAAATTTTAATCGAGCTAAGCTTATCGCCAGCATAAATTGCAATTACCATCTTTTTTACCTCTTCCTCTTCTTTGATAAAAAGCTCGGCGCGCTCGCCGTTTTCTAGGGTAAAGATATACGTATCACTCTTTTTTACGTATGCTCTCTCCGTAAATTTATCAAAAATTTCAGACAAAATATAATTAATTTTAGGCGTTCTTATATAGCTTATGTCTACGCCGTCGCAAAGCGCCAAATAAAGCATCTTTTTTTGAAAAATTATGGTCGAATAAAGAGAAGCATTCTCGCGAGCCTCTTTCGTCTTATAAAGCATCACCGTAGGCACGACGAGCTCATTTACTTTATCCATCTTGAGGCATGCCTTGGCATACATATTCGCAAGCGCCTCGCTCTGCTCCTCGATGAATAAATTTCGCACGCTTTCTTGGCAGATACGGTTATACTGACCGATCTGATCCCAGTTGCGCACGTCATCGGCGCTAACTGCAAATAACGACGCGATCGCAAAAGCTAAAATATATAAAATTTTCATAGTTTATCGCTTCTTATCTTTGAAATAAGGTTAGAAATTTCGCTATTTTTCGCCTTTGCGTTAAAGGTCTCAAGAGCGTAAAGCGCGTCTTCCTTACGACCTTTTTTATAATTGGCTTTAGCAAAAATTATCCAGCTGGCGACGTTGTCCTTATCAAGCTCATTTGACGTAAGAGCCCATTTGATTGCATTGTCGTAGTCTTTCTTATTATATGCTTCTTCGGCTAGCGATAGCGAATACTCAATCTTATTCGTTGCATAAAATTTGCTCTCCAAGCTCTGCTTATCTTCGCTTAAATTTGAAGTTTTTATCTCAATTCTAGAACTTAGCGGAGCGCTACTTGCGGTATTTGTAGAACCTCCAGAGAAATTTGATTTAGGTGGCAATGGAGCGCGTCCAAAATCTATAACCTCGTTTTTAGGCGGCTGATTTGCGAAAGCTGCGTTATTGGTATTAGGTACGTTAAATGTAGGAGCATTTTGATTGCCAAAATTCTGTCCACCAAAATTTTGACCGCCGAAATTCTGAGCCTGAGCCTGCCCGCCATAGTTTCCGCCATTTTCGTAATTATTGGTTATCTTAAACCCGCCGGAATCCTCGCTGGATAGCACACCTACGTCGTTTAAATTTAAGCTTGGGCGTTCCTTTTCGTGTTTAGAGGCGCGGGCAACTTTCGGCGCGCTGATATTATAATCTTCTTTGGAGATATTATTTTGCACTGCAAGATCTGCCGCCTGCTGTTCGGCATCATTAGCAGAATTTGTAGCTCCGCCCTTATCCTCAATATTTTGATTGATACTTGCCATGCTAACGCTATCGCTATCTTTAAGCAGCCAAAATATCGCTCCGATAGCAACCGAGATCAATATCAAAAGCCCCAAAATCGTCTTGTCAAATCTCAATACGAAATTCGGCTTAGATTTTAGGAAAGAAAACTGCTTTCTGTTTTTGTTATACTCTTCCCATTTTTTTTCAAGTTCGTTTACTTCGTAAAATTCAAGCATTTATTATCCCCGAGCCTATCGCTGCCATCTCTATAATTTTATTATTAATCTGCGAAAAACTAATTTCCGTAGGTTTATTTACTTCGTAATACTCAAAAAGCTCATACATCTTATACATAAGCTTGTTGATATTCCTCATATTACCGTCCGTTAAATTTAAAATCAAATCGAAATTATCGTCACTAAACATAAAATAGTATTGTTGAAAGCCATGAAGCACAAGCTTCTTTTCAATATATAGCTTGACTTCGCCTAAATTTGAATTAGGGAGCTCAATGCTCTCCCAAATTCTAGTTTTAAAATAATCCTTTGCGAGGCGGTCTTCCTCGTCAGTCTTATGAACCGTAAATAAAAATTTAAATAATCTCGTATCCGCCATAAGGCGAATTTTTTCTATTAAATTCCCAGGATACAGCTGAGCCTCATCAAGCAAAATAACGACCTGCTCTACCGCCCCTACGTTAGTAGAAATTCCAAATCTCTCTCTGTAAACCCGCATAAAATTTTCATAATTATCAATTGGCTCGCTAGGAGTTGAATGAAAAATCTGCGAATAAAGCTCTAAGAAAAATTCTTTCTCATCAAAAAACGGCTGCGGCACAAATACGACTCTTACCTTTTTTTCAAGATCGACCTTGATCTTATTAAGCAAAAATGTCTTGCCACAGCCCGGTTTGCCGTAAAAAAGTATAAGTTTTAACGGCTTTTGCAAAGCATTTAAAATTTTATGATAAGCAAGGGTCGATTTATCGAGATTAACGAAGTCTGAGACTTCGTTATCCTCGATAAAAATCTCCTTGATCGCCGTATAGTTATTACTCATTTTCGTAGATGGATTTTGAGTAACCTAGCTCTTTAAGAGAGGTAGCAAGCGGCGCGCCGGTATTGTCGATGATATGTGGAGTTACTACGAAGATTAACTCCGACGTTCGCAAAACATCGGCAGTACTTTTGAAAAGATTTCCGATTAATGGAATTTCAGCTAGCACAGGCACCCTAGTGTTATCTTTCGACTTAGTTGCACCAATCAAACCGCCTAAAATTACAGTATCGCCATCATCTACCCAAACTACACTCGAGAGTTTCTTTTGCAAGGTATCAGGTGCGATATCTCTTCTGCCATTCTCTCTCCTTACATTATCTTCAGCATATTTAAGAGAACTTAAAGATGGATTGATTCGTAGCATAATCCTATTATCATCTGAAATTTCAGGCAAGATATTCAAAAGAATACCTACAAAGATCGAATACTGATCATCCGACTGAGTATCTCCGCCTTGATAATCACCTGTAGTAGTAGATTTCAATACGTAGTTAATGGTATCACCTACAGAGATAATAGCAGGCTGATTATTCATCGTAGTTACCTTAGGGCTTGAAATAACCTTAGTTTTACCTTTAGTCTCTAGGAAGTTAATCAAACCGTCGATATTGAAATTTAGATTAGCTCCTATCGTCCAAGTTCCGTGAGTATCGCTAGCCTTTCCTCTATTGCCGTTATCTATATGATAGCCTGAAAGCTTAGTCGGATCTCCACCTACATAGGTATTAAATCCTAGTTGAAATTTACTCCAATCTATACCGGTGGTGTATTCGTTATTTAGCTCGACAGATATGATATTTACATCTAGCAAGACTTGACGACTAAGGCGTTTTTGCATACCGCTTAGATATCTATCGACGCGAGCTATCTGAGACTTCATAGCAGTAACGGTTACTAAACCGGCATTTTGATTTATAATAGGAGCGACTGCGACGTATTTTTCGGTACCGTTATTTAGAACGGAGGTGATTTCCTCACTAATCTTCTCCCAAAAATCAAATTTTTCTTTGGTAGTGATCTTATTATCTTCTTTATTTTCTTTATCGTCACTATCATCCACTTTCGTAGGTGCGGAATCGACAGAAGATTTAGTAACAGCAGTGCCTTCTCTAATAGAGGTGATGTAATCCACTTTAAAAGTCCTAGTCTCTAGCGCTGAAATTTTTAATATGCCATGAGAATACTCATAGCTTAGATTATTCTCTTTTATGAGTAGATCTAAAACTTCGCGTAAAGAAAGGTCTTTGATGCTTACGCCTTGTAGTGGCTTACTCATCTCCTCTTGAGCGATAGCGTCTTTTGCTACCACTGAAAAGCGGCACATATCGGATAGCTGAGTTAGCATCTCGTTTAGCGTAACGGTATCGTTAATCTTAATATTTAGCGCCTTCCTATCGCAGTTACCTGCAGTTGCGGGAGCGGCATATAGACTAGTAGCCGTAACAGACAAAGCAAGCATAGCAGCTATGCTAAGCTTTTTACTTATATGTAATAATGACATTTTGACTTCCTTGTTTTAGTGTTAGTTCGACTTTATTTTCATCGTCGTTGGTAATAATAACGCTATTGCCCGTTATTTGCACGATCTTATATGAGCCTACATATTCGCCCAAACCATACCACTTATCGTTTAGCTTAACCTTATCGCCCATAATACCTACTAGCTGATAACCTAGATCCACCTGCTGATTAGCTTCTCTAGGTGCATTAGCTTCTTTAGGATAAAACGGATCTTGCAAAGAAGCTATCTGCTCATCGCTAAGACCCACTCTAGGTTTGCTAAGATTATCAAATATAGCATCGTATCTAGCCTTATAGGCACCATTGCTAGGCGCTACCGTCTGATTATTATCTACGGCAAACAGAGCAGTAGAAAGCAGCAAAGAGCATAAAATTAACTTTTTCATTAGTAATTTACTCCCCAGATAGATATACCGATGCTTCCACCGATTTTGCCATTTTTAGTGGCATTGATATCCATCTTATTTACATCTACGATCATCTCCGATTGTTCGATTAGGTTGATATACCTAAGGACATTCGAAAATGCTCCTTCAAATTTCACATCTATATCCAGCAAAGCCTCAGGCTGAAAAATTTGTTTGATGCTAGGCTCTCTTCTATCGCTGTGAATAGCGTAAATTTTAATATTGTTATTCTCTGCGATCGTTGAGAGGCTATCCATAAACTTAGCCCAGTTCTTTTCATTATAGGTAAGCTTTGAAATTTCATTTAGCTTGTCGTCTAGATACCCACGCTCTTCAATGATATTGTTAAGGTTGGTCTTAGCACCATTGAGGATATTGCGCTTATTATCAACGAAAGCTTTAGGATCACCACCAAAAAACTCGTTATACTCTCTTTGTGCGCCCTCAAGCTTAGTCGTGGCAGTACTTAGATTTGTTTCGCTCTCTTCTAAATACGGATCCGCATAGTTACTCAAAATAAAGTAAGCTACCAAACCTACAAACAACAAAGCTATGTAAAAATAGTTATTTGCACTATTTCCCTTGGAGGCAAACCATTGATCAAGTTGATCTAATGAACTTTTCTTTTTCATTATTTAACCTCCACACTGATGTTGCTATCGTAAAATACGGTTTTATTACCCTCTTGTAGTGTGATTGTTTTGGTATCCACGCCATACACCTCTTTTTTACTGATATCCTCTAAAAGTTCGGTCATTTGCTTATCGTTTTTGGTGCGCACCTGAACAGTTAGAGTCCTATTCTCATCACCGATCCTAACCATATTGCCCTTATTTTTAACAACCATATTGGTTAGCTCGAAAATAGAAACGCCTTTCATGGCGTAATTGTTTTTCTTATCTGAGATAGCGTTAATTAGTTCGCGCCTATCGTTAAGCTCCTTACCACTCTTAGCAGCCTGGGCATTTACCTCTTTAGTCTCTTTATCCAAACGCGCACTTTCGTCTCTAGCGGGACTCATTTGTTTTTCTAATCCATCATACTCGTTGATTTTATCATTAGCTACCATATTATTATAATATCCATAGCCGAAGTTATACGCAGGATACGCAGCACCAAGTAAGCAGCCTAGCAGCATATAGCCTATCAGCTTGCCGGTTGATCTTTGAGTCAAAGGCGGAGGTCTCATAAACGGCGAGTAGTTGTGATCGTCATCTTTGGTAACCAAATAATCTTGACCTACCAAGAACATCAAAATATCTAGCTGAGTGAGCGGATAATCTTTTGCGTTGATTGCAACGTTAAAATTAAAATCCTTGTATCTTAGCTTTAGATTATTTTCTACAAAAACCTCGATCGCAGGAATTTTACCGATATCCGTTCCGATATAGACATTTTGAATATTGACGTTGTAAATTTTACTAATACCGTTCAACACGTCGTTGATATAGTAAAACATATCGTCAAAAATTTGGATCATATAATCGCGTTCGGTCGGATTTTCTAAATTTACTCCCTGTTTGGAGAGCAATCTATAAAAGCTCTCTTCATCGACCCTGCTACCGACTAGCTCGACATATTTTTCATGCAAAAATTTTAGGTTATATCTTACTTGGCGGGATTGAAAATATTCGCCGTTTTGATACACTACCAAAAACGCATCGTCGCGTTGCAAGTAGATGAAGCAGTCGATTCCGTCGCGAGTTAGGACGCCTCTATTATACAAGCCCTCGTATAAAAACGGGGCCATTGCCACGTAATCGATGTAGTTCGTCCTAGCGGCGATTGCATCGAATTCTGAAGTGAGTTTGGCATTATCTACGACAAAGACATTGAAAATTCTATCATCGCCGCCAGCGCCTATTACCTCACTATAGGTGATTTTGTAATCCAAAGCGGTGTCAAGCCCCAGCTCCTCATACACCTTAACGACGATCGCATCTAAAAGATCCGCGTCCTCTACCGATCTGCTTATCTCAACCGTCGCAGTCATTATATCCTTATACGGAATATATGAGACGTAAGTTTCCTTCGCACGATTCGCTTTTGAGAAGTCGTGCTCGAAAACTTCATTCTCACTTAGACCGAATATGGTTTGCGTGACTTTGTTAATCGCAACAATCGAACTAGCATTTTTACTATTCTTTGCCATAACACTCCACTTCCAAATGAAATTTTCTACGCTGCTAATACTAATAGAAATAAAATAAAATGTCAATAGATAAAATCGGTTTTTACCCTAAATTCGTCATTTTTCCAGCTTTTTTTTACAAAAACTGTTAATTTTAAGTAAATTTTGACCTTAGAAAAATTTGAAATTAACTTTTTTGCTCGAATTCCGATCCGCTTGATCGCCTCGCCGTTTTTGCCGATCAGCATCTCTTTATGAGAATTAGTGTCCGTTATGACCCGCGCATATACCGAGATCAGACCCGGTTTTTCGACCACTTTTTCCATCACGACATCGCTGCAATACGGGATCTCGTCGCTCATGCCCTCAAAGATCGCCTCGAGTATGAAGTCGCGGTAAATTTCACGCTCGTTGGTTGCGCTTAAAATTTCGGGGTCGTAAAAATACTCGTGCTCGGGCAAAATTTTACAAATTTCGTCCAAAACTTGCTTTTTATAGACCTTTTTTTTGATGCTAACGGGGATTATTGCTTCGAATTTATCGGTAAATTTTTGATATTGCAGCAGCTTTTGCACGATCTTTTCGTCGTTTGCTTCGTCAATTTTAGTTAAAATCACGATGTGTTTGGCGCCTGCGTTTAAATTTAAAAATTTTTCGTATTCAGATGTATCATCGTGCACGGGCGCTAAAAACAGCACCAAATCGCAACCCTCAATCGCTCCGAGCGCCACTTCGACCATCAGCTTATTCATCAGCTTGGCGCTTTCGTGCAGCCCGGGCGTGTCCGTGAAAATCACCTGATCGGCGCCGTTCATCGCGATGCCGTTAATCTTACGACGCGTGGCATTGATCTTGTGTGAGACGAGCGAAATTTTCTCGCCGCAGAGATAGTTTAACAGCGAGCTCTTGCCCGCATTCGTCCGCCCGATGAGCGTTACAAATCCGCTTTTCATATTTTCCTTAAATTTATAAAATTTTATCCTGCTCGCGGCCGCAGCGTTAAGCTCCGATGGGCAAATTTAAAATCTCGTTTTGCGCAGGCCAGCTCTTGCACAAGCGGTTGAAATTTGAAATTCTGCCATCACATAAGCGGATAAAATTTAAAATTTCAAGCTGCGCGGTAGCGATAAAATCTTACCCGTCGCAGCACAGAATTTTATCTATCCAGAATCTCGCGAGCCGCGAATTCTGCAGCTTCGTAAATTGATCGCGAAATTTTAAATTCTATCCTGCCATGCGCTACGGCTTGGCATATAACCCACGCAGCACAGAATTTCGATCATTCCTGAATTTTAGAGACTTAAAATTTCAAAGTATCACCAAATTTAAAAGGATGGAATTCTGCGCATTTTAAAATTTCGCTAAATTTCATACTTAAAATTCTAAATTGCTTTGCAAATTTAAAAACCGTAAAATTCCGCGACTCTGCAGAATTCTAAGAGTAGCTACCGCGCCGCCTTATAAAATGTATTTCGCCAGATCCTCGTCGCTTGCGATGCCTGCGAGCTTTTCGCTTACGAGCTTCTCATCCACGACGATCTTTTGCCCTTTAAACTTATCCGCTTCGAAGCTGATATCCTCAAGCACCTTTTCCATTATCGTATGCAGCCTTCTAGCGCCGATATCCTCGACCTTTTCGTTCGTGCTTGCCGCAAATTTCGCGATCGCTTTAACCCCGTCCTCGCTAAATTCCAGCTCGACGCCCTCGGTCTTTAAAAGCGCCGAGTACTGCTTAAGAAGCGAATTTTTTGGCTTCGTTAAAATTTCACACAGCGCCGCCTCGTCCAAGCTGTCAAGCTCGACGCGAAGCGGGAAGCGCCCCTGAAGCTCGGGTATGAGATCGCTCGGCTTGCTGATATGAAAGGCGCCCGCGGCGATAAAAAGGATGTGATCGGTGTCGATATTGCCGAATTTCGTGCTTACGCTGCTGCCCTCCACGATCGGAAGCAGATCGCGCTGCACCCCCTCTTTGCTCGGATCCTGCCTGCCGCTATTGCCGCTTGAGACAGCCACCTTATCGATCTCGTCGATAAAGATAATGCCCTCGTTTTGCGCGCGTCTAACGGCTTCGGCTTTGATGCTCTCCATATCTAAGACCTTTTCGCTAGCCTCGCTTTTAAGGGCAACCTTAGCGTCTTTGACCTTCATCTCTTTTTTGCTTTTACGCGTCGAAATTCCGATTACTTTGATGAAGCTTTCCTGCATATTCGCCATCTCGGGCGGCAAATTTGGATTTGACTCAAGTGCGTTTTCGCTCACTTCAATCTCGATGCCAAGATCGTCCAGATCGCCGCGTTCGAGCTTGGCTGCCATCTTTTCGTAGCTTTTTTCGTAATCTGCGATCTTCTCATCGCTCGCTCCGCGCGGAAGCGGCGGAAGGACTTTTTCTAAAATTTTACGCTTGATGTAATCATCGATCTTATCTTTGTTCTTTTCAAATTCCTCGCCGCGCACTAAATTTACCGACGCAGCGGCCAGATCGCGCACCATGCTCTCCACGTCGCGCCCCACGAAGCCCACTTCGGTGTATTTGCTAGCCTCGACCTTGATAAAAGGAAGCCCGAACATCTTCGAAAGCCTGCGCGCGATCTCGGTCTTACCCACGCCGGTAGAGCCGATCATCAGGATGTTTTTGGGCATCACCTCGTTTTTCATCTCATCTTCGAGCGCCATTCTGCGGTAGCGATTTCGCAAAGCCACCGCTATCGTGCGTTTGGCGCTATTTTGTCCGATTATATATTCGTCTAGTTTCTCTACGATCTGCTTTGGCGTCATCATCTCTTTTCGTCCCAAATTGCGTATGTTTTGATGTTTTCGTTCGTGTAAATGCAAATCTCGCCCGCGATCTTAAGGCTTTGCTTTACGAGCTCCTCTTCGTCTAGACTAGCAAATTTATCCAAAGCTCGCGCCGCGCTAAGAGCGTAATTCCCGCCGCTTCCGATCGCCGCGATCTTGCCGTCGTCCGGCTCTACCACATCGCCCGTACCGCTAAGCAGAAAGATATTTTTGCGGTCCAGCACCAGCATCATCGCTTCGAGCTTTCGCAGATACTTATCCTTGCGCCACTGCTTGCTAAATTCTATCACGGCCCTTAAAAGATCGCCCTTTGCGCCATCTAAGCACTTCTCAAACATATCAAAAAGATTAAACGCATCGGCGGTGCTGCCCGCAAAGCCCGCCAAGACGTTACCCTCTTTGCCGATCTTTCGAATTTTAGTCGCGTTGCCCTTTAAGACGGTGTTTCCAAACGTTACCTGCCCGTCGCCGCCGATGACAGAGCCCTTCGCGCCTTTATAAGCTAAAATGGTAGTCGCTTCAAACACTAGCCACCTCTATCTCAAATTTAGCGCTTATACCGTGCTTTAGCTTGGCATTTACGTCGTAGATCCCGGTCGTTTTGATAGCCTCGGTCTCTAAAATTTTCTTATCAATTTCGATCCCCTTTTGCTCTTTTAGCGCGGTTGCGATCTCATCTTTGGTAACCGAACCGAAAAGCGCGCCGCTCTCGCCCGTCTGTTTTACGATCTTTACGCGGATCTTAGCTAGCTCCTCGGCTAGTTTTTGCAAGCTTGCGACCTCGTATTTTTCAAGTTCGGCTTGCTTTTTCTTATCCGCTTCAAATTTACGCAAAACCTCCGTCGTAGCGGCTTTGGCGTAGCCTTTGCCGATTAGGAAGTTATTGCCGTAGCCATCCTTGACCTCCTTTACCTCGCCCGCCTTTCCGAGCCCCTTAACGTCTTTTATCAATAATACTTTCATCCATTATCCTTTTAAATTTAGCTTTAAATTTATAAAATTTTATAAGCGGCGCGGGCGTATCTAAAATTTCGTGAAATTTTATGAAATTTGCCCGCAGCCGCTCGCTACTTTTCCGATAAATTTTAAAATTTCGTTTTGTGAAATTTGCCTACACACCTTGCCGCTATAGGCAAAATTTCATCTAAAGCTTGCGTCCGTTCTTGCCCGCGATGATAAATCTTAGCGCGCTTAGCTTGATAAATCCGTCGCCGTCTTTTTGATTGAAAACTTTATCCTCTTCAAACGTCACAAAATCTGTATTGAACAAGCTATCACTCTTGCTCTCCCTGCCCAGCACGGTCACGTTGCCCTTATAAAGCTCTAGCTTAACCTTACCGTTTACGTGCTCTTGGGATTTGTTTATCAGCTCTTGAAGCAGCAAGCGCTCCGGGCTGAACCAAAAGCCGTTGTAGATAAGCTCGGCGTAGCGCGGCATCAGATCGTCTTTTAGATGCGCTGCGCCGCGATCCAGCGTGATGCTCTCGATCGCGCGGTGAGCCTTTAGCATGATCGTGCCGCCCGGAGTTTCGTAGCAGCCGCGACTCTTCATGCCGACATAGCGGTTTTCAACAAGATCGAGCCTACCGATGCCGTTTTTAGCGCCGAGCTCGTTAAGCGCTGCTAGCATCTCGTGCGGCTTAAGCGCTTTGCCGTTTAGCTTTGCGGGATCGCCGTGTTTATATTCGATCTCGATGATCTCGCTCTTATCTGGCGCATTTTTAGGGCTTACGGTCCATCGCCACATATCCTCCTCGGGCGCATGAGCGGGATCTTCTAGCACCAAGCCCTCGTAGGAGATATGAAGGATATTCGCATCCATTGAATATGGCGATTTGCCAGGCTTTGAGGCGATGTCGATGCCGTTTTTCTTAGCGTAAGCAAGCAGCTTCTCGCGAGAGTTCAGATCCCACAACCTCCACGGCGCAATCACCTTAATATCGGGATTTAGCGCGTATGCGCCAAGCTCGAAGCGGACTTGGTCGTTACCCTTACCGGTCGCGCCGTGGCTTACGGCATCCGCACCAGTTTTTTTAGCAATTTCGACTAACTTTTTAGCGATCAACGGGCGCGCGATCGACGTGCCTAAAAGATACTCGCCCTCATAGACGGCATTTGCGCGAAACATCGGAAATACGTAATCGCGCACGAATTCCTCGCGCAAATCCTCTACGAAGATATTTTCCTTTTTGATGCCCAGTTTCACAGCTTTATTTTTAATAGGCTCCAAATCCTCATTCTGACCGATATCTGCGGTAAAAGTCACCACATCGCAGCCGTAAGTATCGCCGAGCCACTTTAAAATAATACTAGTATCTAGTCCTCCGGAATACGCCAAAACGACCTTTTTTACATCTTTTGCCATCTCAAATCCTTTACGTAAAATTTGGCGAAATTCTACCAAAAATAGTTTAATAGTTGCTTTTAAGGCAAATATCGCTAAACTCACGCTTATGAGAATCGATAAATTTTTAAACGCAGTAAATATCACCAAGCGGCGCGCCATCAGCGAAGATATGTGCAAAAGCGGCGTCGTAGCCGTAAACGGCGCGGTAGTAAAGCCCGCCAAAGAGCTTAAAATCGGCGACGTAATCACGATAAGCTTTTTAGATAGAAAACAAAGCTTTAAGGTTCTAGCCTTTCCTAGCGCGAAAAATACGCCCAAAAACGAGCAGGCGAAGTATGTCCAAGAGCTTTAAACTCATCTGCGGCGAGGATGAAATTTCACGCCTCGTGCAGGCGTTGCCAAAAAGCGGCATAATCTTGCTCATCGGCGATCTTGCCAGCGGCAAAACGACGCTTGCGCGCGCGATCGTGCGGGCGCACGGATTAGACGAGCACGTGAGCTCACCTACGTTTTCGATCATGCAAAACTATGGCGAAATTTATCATTACGACATCTATAACGGCGGCTGCGAAGGGATTTTAAAAAACGGGCTATTTGAAAATTTATTTGAAGAGGGGCTTCATCTGATCGAATGGGCGGATGAAAATTTGATAAATTTACTTAAAAAATATGAGCTTGATTTTTGCGTAGTGAGGATCACGCCGCACGCGCAAGGGCGAAAATACGAGGTAAGCTATGCATAAACTGGAAGTCAGGAGTCTAAAAAAAACCATAAAAGGCACGCCGATCATTAAGGGCATCTCGCTGGAGCTTTACAACGGCGAGATCGTGGGGCTGCTAGGGCCCAATGGCGCGGGCAAAACCACGACGTTTTATATGATCTGCGGGCTGATAAGCGCTAGCGGCGGCGATATCTTGCTTAATGAAAATAGCATCGCAAAAGTTCCGCTTCACAAACGCGCCAAGCTCGGCATCGGCTACCTGCCACAAGAAAGCAGCATCTTTAAGGAGCTTAGCGTTGAAGAAAATTTAATGCTCGCCGCGGAGATCACCTACAAAAACAAAACGGAGGCCTCACGAAAGGTCGATGAGATGCTAAATCTGCTCAATATCGAGCCGATCAGATTGCGCAAAGGCGTGAGCCTAAGCGGCGGCGAGCGCAGACGCTGCGAGATCGCGCGGAGCCTGATGATAACGCCGAAATTCCTACTTTTAGATGAGCCGTTTGCAGGCGTCGATCCGATCGCCGTTAACGACATCCAAAGCATCGTGCGCGATTTAAGCGATCTTGGCATCGGCGTGCTCATCACCGATCACAATGTCCGCGAAACGCTTGCGATCTGCGACCGCGCCTACGTCATCAAAGACGGCGAGCTGTTCGCCGGCGGCACCGCAAAAGAGATAGCCAGCGATCCAAATGTGCGCAAATTCTACCTCGGCGAGGATTTTAGCATCTAAGTCAGCCAGAGCGCTTTAGATTTTCAGCTCCCGCTTCGGCGCGCGCATTAATTTCTGCAATTTAAATTTTACGATTTAAAATTCAAGTGTACGGCTGCGACTGGCTGTACGCGTGCCTCTCGACCTAAATCTGCGTATTAAAATTTTAAAGCCCGTAAAGCCTCGGCGCTCAATAATTTCACGCCCGTTTTAATTTACATATTAAATTTTGAGGCGTAGCGCTTCGGTGCGAGGCGCGTATTAGTATGGTTTGAATTTTGTGCTTAAAATTTTGAAATAGTTATGACGGCGAGATTTAAACTCGGCGTCTAAATCTCGCGCATCAATTTTTGAAGTGCGTCTCGGGCTCGTTTTTAAATTTCAAAAGGCGTTTTGTACACTGTAAATTTTAAATAATTTAGGCTCAATTAAACTTAAGCGGATTCTCTCTTATCAATTTTAATAGTTTCTGATATAGGTTTTCCTGTGTAGTTTTAGTATTATATCTAAATTCACATTCCTTTAGGTGCAACAGAAAATTCTCTTTCTTTATCCCTTTAAATTTAGCTAGTCTATGTTTAGCATAACCCCAGAAGTTTTCTATGCCGTTTATATGATTTTCACCATTAGCAAATTCATTCTTTGAGTGCTTTACCCTGTAGTGTGCTTTGGCTCCGTAATCTACCAAACCGTCATAAGCCTTCCAACAATCAGAATAGATAGTAGAGCTATCAAGCTCGCTATATTGAGATAATATAGGTATCAACTCACTAGCAGAGCAGTTCTTAACTACTTGAGTATAGACCTTACCGTCACGCTTTAGCATTCTCTCTAAATTTAGCTTCAGAAATTCCTGAACGGACTATATACTTATTTTTCATAGCTCTCATCGTAACTTACTGCTCCTTTGTGTGAGCTTAAGTTAAAGAAAGCCTAAATTTAATTTAAAAAAAATCCAAATATCTATGGAATTTAAGCAAAAGCGTAGTATAATTGCCCATAAATATCTAATGGACTAATATTAGTTGTTATGGACTATTTATGAACATTAGATATTCAATATTAAATCCAAGGAGAATATCATGAAATTAAATGATATCAAAAATGATAGTTGGCTAACGCCCGACCAGCTTCAAGAACAGTACGGCATTTCTAGGACTCAACAGGCAAAACTTAGGATGCGGCGTAACTATAAAGATGGTGCTACAAAGTATCCTATTCCGTTTGTAAAGATAGGTAAACATATTTTGTATCTAAAAACAGATATAGAAAAATGGCTATTATCTCAAAGAAAAGGAGCGATATGCGATGAGTAGGAGATCGAAAAAGAAAAGAGCTCCGTATTCTTATGAGAAGGTGAATACGGAGCGAGTAAAAAGCAGAATAGAATGCTTAAATACGAGTATAAGTATACCCAACTATCCTTTAAATGCCCCTGAAATCATCGTAAGCGAGGGGCAGAAAGAAAAGCTTGCGGCTATTTATAAAACCCCGTTTGGCTTTAGCTCGGAAGCTTTGGAAAGGTGGTGCAAGTTCTCATTCGAGCATGTTCCTTCTAACTACCGACAGATTGAGTTAGTTGCCTTGCAGACACTATCGGCTATTCTAGTCTTTCATTGCGATTTAAACATAAATCCTTTTTGGGTTTTAGACATAAGCGATAGCGGAACGGGTAAAGGCACAAATTTGCGCTTTCAAAAGAAATTGTTTAAAAGCGTAATCGATAAGCTGAAAGAAAACGCAAAGTTCAACGAAGAGCATAAAAACGCGATCAAAGACAATAAAAGCTTGCTTCGCCCCACTTTATTTTTTGGCGACATTAAGGCTACGCAAGAGGGCTTTTATGCTACTCTTACTGAAGCGAATGTGCTTTATTTTCTATTCGGTGAAATAGCCGATACCCTAAAGAATCCAGCAAGATCGGAGCTACTTAATACTTTAACGGAGCAACACGGATCTATCTCTAAATTTACCCCCGGTATATATAAAAATGCGCAGAACCTGCCGCCTGAAGTAAGCGGCAAAATCTATATCTATGCCGATACCAATATACAACAGCTAGGTGGAGACGATAAGCTCGTTAAGGCTTTTGCGGGTGGTTTTATCAATCGCTTTATACTTATTTATACTAAGAACATACTTAAGTATGAAGATAGCAGATATAAAGAGGCTAGTGACTTGGAGTTAGAGCCTTATTTAAAGTGGGTAGATGACATGGTGGATTTTTTTATGACGGTGCGTCCTAGCCCCGATATAGATATAAATTCCGTTTACGACGATCCGAGTTTTGATAAATTCGCTAGACAGATTCATTCTAGCTTGCAAGATGGCAAATTAGAATTCAAAGAATTCTATAATCGCCAAATCTACAATTTACAGGCTATCATTCAAATTTTGCATTGTGTCACAGAATACGATCGCTATCAAGGCTCTACGCAAGAAATTTGGGAGTTTGAATTTAACAATATCCCTTCTAGCGATACCATTAAGGAAGCGATAAGATTTTGTGGCTTTTATTTTGATGTCAAACCCTTTCTGCAAGAGTTAGACAGTGCAGCAGAAGGTATTTTTAACCTTAGAAATGAACTTCTAGAGAGAATAAAAGCCAATCCAAGCCTAACGCCTAGAGATATTTTAATGAGTAGAAAATATAGGAAATATGGGCTAACTAATAGTTCTTTATCAAATATACTTGATGGCTTTGTAAAACCTTGGAGAGGACAACAAGAATGCTTTATTTTAATCTAATATTAAAGTTTTTGTGGCAAGTGGCAGCTTTGTGGCAACTTTTTGCCACACGACTTCGCCACGATTATAAGGGAGCTAGAAGCACCTTTGTGGCAATGTGGCAGCTTTCTTATAAAAGTAGAAAAAAGAATGAATTTAGGCGAAATTTTAAATATATTAAAGGATAAAGTTATGACAAATAATCTTAATTTTAGTGCTCCATGCGAGGGTAGCAGCTCGGAGTTTGATTTGGGCTGCTTGAATTATGATGAAAAGAATAAGCGTTGTATGTGTGCGGCAACCGATATAGGGCGTTTAAAAATATGCGAAGATTATCGCAAAGCCGTTTATAGCGTTTTGGCTGATTTTGAGAAAAGCGAGATTTCTCAAGGAAATAGTCTTGATCTAGGTGAGCGTTGCTTTTATGAAAGTTAAAATTATGAAAAAGCTTTGACCGGTAGGAGCGAGCGTCGCTGCGCTCCGCTCGGGGGAACGAAAGATCGATTAAATTCTTTTCTTTCCTGGATTGTGATATTCCCCCAGCGCAAGCGATAGCGCAGCGCTGCCCCTAACGGTAAATGAGCTTTCTCATCATAACCGATCAAATCGGAGAAAGGATTTTTTATATGAGATTATACATTGCTCTAAAAATATTTTACGATCCGAAAAAGCCCATAAGCGAAAAGAACGATCCAAATATTGCAAAAGATAAGATGAAAAGCAGAGCAACGTATTTTACAAATTATTGCTTAAATGTCTCATCTATTAGCGGTTTAGAAAGCTTACTTAGTAGCTCTGCTGCCTTTGCTATGAATAAGTGCTATCGAACGGAGAAGAATAAACATCTTTTTATCCGTCACGGCAAGAGCGGAGTCATATACTTTTACGGCGAAAAGAGTAAAGAGCCCGCTCGTAGCCAAGAGCCTAAGGATAGAGCTTATCGTAGTAATGATACTACCGAATTATTCCCGATCGTAGTTTTAGTATTGGACGTAGATTATCACGAAGGCGATACAAAACCCCTTAGCGATCAGCAAATGCACGACAAGCTAAAGGCTATGAATATAAACCACATCATCTGTCGCACGTTTGATCCAAATAACCAATATGCTTATCGTATCTTTATCGAAACTCTGCCGATAGAACAAACCGCCGAAAATTTAAAAGCAATCTACGCAGTAGCTAATGAAAAGTTAGGAATAAACTCCGACTTAGCCGTAACCGATAAGGCAAGAATGTTTTTTTGCTATGCAAGTTCTCGACCTTCTTTAAAATCTTTTTATGATGGAAAGGCTTTCGAAATTACGAGCGATGAAATTTCAAAAAAGCAAAGCGAGCTTAAAACTTTGCCCGTTAAAATTTTATCCACTCAAAACGATGAGCCTAGAAAAAATTCAGTCGCAAAAGATTTTTCATCTCTAGGCGATATTAAAATTTATCGTGAGCCAGAGGTGATAAGAAAAAATGATTGGGTAGATTTTTCAGCTCTTAAAAAATCAAAAGCTCTCAACGACGAAGACAACATCAGAAAATTTTTGATCGAAAAGATGGATGCATTTTTTTCAGAGTCTTATGCTTTTAGTATCAGAGTAAACGATAAAAATCCAAGCGGACATTTTAAAAAAGTGAACGACCATTTTATTTTTACAGACTTCGGCGAAACTCAAAACGGCAATGACCTTTTAGAATTTTATAGCACTCATAAAGGATTAAGTTTATCCCAAGCCGCTAAAGAAATCTGTGATTATTTTTGGGGGCGAAAATGGATCGGCGGAGAATATGACGATAATATAGAGGGATTAGAATGAAAGAAATTTATATAGTGCACAGAATGGCGAATTACCGCTTTGGTTAAACCAAAGCTATATTCGCACTATGTCCTGCCGACGGCTTGATGTGCTATCGCACTTGCTACGCAAAACGCTTACGCGTAAATTTCATAATGAAAGGAAGGCGCCAAAATGATAAACAACTCTCAAAACACAGAGCCGAAGAAAAAGAGAATTCGAAAAACATCTCACGTTGAAATTTCACAAGCAGAAATGGAAATTTTTAAAAAAGAGACATACCCGCACGAAAAACTAAGCAACAAAGATTTTATACTTCGATTGTATTTAGACGTAAATTCAAAGAAAGCAAACATTACATTTCCACCTGAAAATTTTGCCAATAATAAGCGCCTTCAAATCACAATTTCCATATATGAAAACGAAAAAGCAGAGATCGAACACAAAGGCATGAACCCCCGAGAATATATTGCAAACGCTTTTCGTAGCGCTCTTTATGGCGACAACTATATATCGTCAGACTACTGTGTAAATATGGCTGAAATTTCAAAGTTTTTTAAAAAACTATCGGTGCAGCTAAGAAATTTAAGAGTTCTTTTTGAAGAATGCCCGCCTGAAGAAAGAGCCCTTCTAATCGAAAACACTTTCAAGCTTGAAGAAAAAATCTCAAAATTTGCAGACTCTCCGAATCTAAAACATTTCTTTGAACCTTTACAAATTAGGCGTAAATTCACAAGTCGAAAACGAAATTTAAAGGCTAAGTGATGGATACTAAAAGAAAAAAGTATTGGGACAGTCTTTCACGGTCTTGGGTTGATGATGACGATCCGTTTGCTGCTGCAATTCATATATCGACGGGAGCTCGATATTTTCCAAAACCTAAAACGACTTTTAACACAAGCCGCTACAGACCTAAAAGAAGTTTAAAAACCCCTTTCGCATCGCCTAGACGTGTGAAATCTAACGACTTCAGGAGATCTAATCAAGTAGTACGTCATTCAATTAATCATAGCAAAGGTTCAAATCAACTGATTTTTTGCAAGAAAAGCGTGCAGCATAATCAAAACCAAATTTTAAAAGTTGCAAAATATATCGCTGGGCTTTCTAACGATAAAAACGAAAATGTAGATCTCGTCCTTACGGGTCCGAATTTAGAAATCAACCTGCTCTATAACGATCCTATAAATAAAAACGCCATAATAGAAGATTTTCTTGCAAGTTTTGATGAAGAATCAAAGCGCGCTCAAACTATGCATCTAATATTTCACGTCAAAGCTGAAGGTAAAGATCCTAAAGCTGCTACTTTGGCTTTAACTCAATCTTGGTTTAAATGTTTGCGAAAATTCAAAGCAGATTGGGGTTTTGATGAAGAATGCTTGATCGCTCAACACCCCGAGCAAAAGAAATCCCTTGATGGGAAACGCGACTATCCGCATATACACGTACTTTGTCGCTATATGGATCTAAGCCCGGTTAAAATGCTTGAAATTCGCAAAGAAATGACAAACCAAATGCGTGAATGGGGTTTCGAGCTTGACGATCCTAAGGAAAAAACACATAAAATACCTGATAGACAAATGGAAATCACAAATTTCATTTATCGCGATGATGGTAAAATAGATCAAATTAAATTGCGTTCGTCCAACGGGATTGAAACGAGCGTTAAAGGCGTGGATCTTGATCGACTTTGTAAAAAACATAACCTAAAAGTAGGCGATCGAATTCGACTCAAAACAACGAAAGAGCCACCGCTAAAAAAGGGTTTTAAGCCAAAAAACATCTTTGAATTAGTTGAATACGCGCCGTTTGTAGAGAAATCACAAATCAAATCCGAATTGGACGACTTCTTTGACCGCTTTACTGAAAAATATAGTCGCAAAAAAGAAAAAGATGCTGAATTTGAGACTACTGCAGAAAGATCGAAAAAACTTTGCGCAGCCGAGACTAACGACGAAAACGCATCAAAACAGAGCTCTGAAGCGACGATCGCACCTAAAGACATATCAGAGCCTACCCCAACCATTCAAAACGCTCCTACGCAATCGCAGAACGATTCAGATACGTATTTCATAGAACGCAACGGCAAAAAAATCGAAGTAACAGAAATTAAAGGTGTGCTTTACCAAGTATTTACAGAACGAGATGGAGCGAAAATAATAAGCCCTTTAAACGGAACGCGAGGCTCTTTACTTGATAGGCTGCGAGATACGAAAACCAAAACACCGCCTACGACTGAGACGCCTAAGATAAAACCGGGCAACAGCAAGGATCTCGGCGGACGATAGCCCCCGAGCGGAGCACAGCATAGGCACCCTACCGGTATCATCTGTAGCGCATCGATGATAGCCGATATTTGCCGTTGCTTCCTAGCCTTGGCGCGCTACCCCTACCGGGATAATATCCGCTATGCTGCATCTATAAAGCTTTTGCCTGAATTTATAGCATTTTTAACGATTTTAGAGCTTTTAAAATAGATGATTGGAATGCTTTTAAAGCTATTTTCCAAATTTTCTTTTAAGAAAGATAGTTCTGCGTCATCTTTATAATCCGTTGCTAGGATGATAATATTTGGATTGATCTTTTTAATTTCATCAATCGTTTCCATCGTGCGGAGTAAGCTATTAAATTCAGGCAAGCATGGAACGATTACGTAGTCGCTTTCAGATATAATTTTTAATACGCCAGCACTTTTGAAGCCGCCAAAATCATATACGCAGTTATCTATTAGTTTAGGTGTATCGGTAATAACTGCATAATTTGGATAGATCTGTTCTATGCAGCTAGTATCGTTGCTTTGTAGATATAGCGATAGGTCTTTTGCTATGCTAAAGGCGAAGGGGGTTTTACCTACTCCGCCTTTTTTATTTAGAATTGAGATAATCATTTGTGCGTATCCTTTTTGTTTATTTTTTTTATTGATATTGATTGTTGTTATTTTTTTTAAAATCCATGATATTTAAGTTTACAAGTTCCTCCTCCAAAACCCATGCTTTTATGAAATTCCATTGGTCTTATTAATTTAACCTTTTCATTTGGCTTATATGGATCATATTCTGATGGAGAGAATGCTTTCATTCCATAATTGATATAGTTGTCGGAATTTTCTGCCTCAATTGTGATTTCGTTTTTTGAATTAGAAACAAATAAAATTTCTGCTACGCTTCCTGCGAATTGTCCTCTTTTTAGATCTGGTAATGCTGTAATTATAAAAGGAACTCCATCGGGTGAATTTTTGCAGAAATTTTCTAGTTGTGTTACAGTTGCAAGATTTTTTGTTTCCATTTTTGAATTTGTTGATTTATTAGTTGTTCCACTTGGTGTGGTAATAGAGTCAATAGTGCTAGTTACACTATTTAATGCGCTATCTAGGGCGCAACCCGTAAGCGCCAAAGCTAAAGTTGTAGCTAAAGCTAAACTTGATAGTTTCATTTTATATCCTTTATTTTTTAATTTAGTTTATTTGAAAAAATGTTTGAAAATATTTGATTTTTAGATTGAGTTTTTAATCAGATATTTGTCAAACATATATTTCAAATCTTGTGAAAGATTTTAAAAGATCGTTAAGCTCTGCTGCTAAATTTTGCGACAAGGCTTAATGTGCGTCTTTTAAAGTCAACTATTTAAAGAACTCCTCGTATTCTTTTCGATATTCTTGTTTTAAATCGTATACTTTGTCCTTGATCTTTTCCGTGTCTACATTGTAAACTGTGTAATTCGAAAATATCTTTGGAACATAATAATCTTTTGTCCTTTGAGATGCTTCTAATATGGAATTAAACAATACGATGGTTAAAACAACATCCAATATAGCACTAAACAACACCGCACTAATCCCTAAAGGATCTTTCTTCTCTTTAGAAAATATACCCATTTTTGCTGCAACTGCCGAATAGACATAGCAAAGAATAATTAGGACAATGATAGAAGCTATAGCAAAAAAGCCTATATCGTCATTGTTTGCCATTACCACAATCCTCGTCCATATAAAAAATGCGATAGCGCATATTACAAAATTAAGAGCCGCAACGGCTAAAACATAGTATTTCCTTAGTTTTTCCATGATTTTCCCTTTCTTGATTAGATTGACAAGTAGCCGTTTTTTCCAAAATTTTCGTGGATAAAAAGACTAATCTATAAGTATCTTAATAGGCATATATCGCCGACTTTTTTCGTCATTTTGACTATTCTCCCACCATTTTTAAAGATTACTATCTGCATAACTCATATGCACTCCTTTGAAAAATTTCTTGGAATATTAATCACGTATGACTTAACTTAAAACAAAGAAACAATTCCTTTGTAAAAGTTAAAAGTCGGGAATTATTCCTTTGTTGAATAGATAGTAAATTTTCTTGAAAATTCCCATTTAAAAGGTAAAAAATGAGACATAACTTATCACAAAGAGATATAGCGGGAATTTTAAAAATCGATACAAAAACGCTTTATAATTGGCGTAAGAATAAACCCGAGCTTTATCGTATCGTAATGCTCGGGTTTAAATTCGACGAGCTGTTAAAGCAGGCGCAAAAGAATTTAGACGAGCTTCAAGACCTCGCGGAAGGGAATGCCGATTTGCGCCTAAAATGATTTTGTTTATTTCAGGCGCAGCCCACATATTTGAATAATTCGGGATGGGGTAGAGTAAGTCTTATTCCAACGCGGAGATTGATATCAAAACAGCGGCGTTATGGAATTTAAATAATCCCCATACCATTGCATAAGCGTTGCAATCTGCTCTATGGTAGCCTTTTTACGCTCGTATGATCTTTTCACTTCGTTTGGCTCTACGTGCGCTAAAGCGCTTTCTATGGCTTCTTCTGTTACGCCCAAGCTATATAGCTCCGCCTTATGCGTAGAGCAAATGGTGCGGAAGGTGGCTCTAAAGCCGTGAGAAGTAGCTCTATCCTTATACTTACCCTTACCGCCTAAATTTCTTATAGCCTTGCTTAGGCTGTCTCTATGCAAATGACCTGCCGCATTGGTGGATGGAAAGACGAATTTATCATTTCTGCTAAATAGCTGCTGCTCTTTTAAAATCTCTTTGGCATATGAGCTTGGAGGTATTTGATGAGTGGTCCTAGATTTCATTTCAACCGCCTTTATAGTCCAAATTCCTTTTTCTAAGTCTATATCATCCCACTTAGCGCTTGCGGTATTGCCAGGACGATTGACGCAAAGGATTTGCAGATATATAGCTCGCTTAGTAGCCAGCTCTAACTTATCGTCCATTTTTAGATCGTCAAGGAATTCCTTTATATCCGCCTCCTCTGTTAAGGCGGGGTATTCGGTATTGATCTCATGGTTTTTATTATGTTTATGGGAGGTAGGAAATTCTTTGTGTAACATAGCGCAAGGATTGCGTCCGATATATTCATCGTTTATGGCTATATCGAAAACTGCACCACAATAATATATTAAGCGACGAATGGTCTCTAATCTGCTTTTTTTATTATTCGGATTAAAAATCGCATTAAGAACTTCTAAAAGCTCACTTCTTTTTATAGTTTTAACGTCTCTATCACCGAATTCGGGTAGGATATAAGTAGAAACCATACTAATGATTTTGGCGATATAGCCTTCACTATCTCCGCTTCTATGTTTCTGCTCTATAACCTTATCAAATAGGCTTTTAAATTTATACTTATTCGACTTGCCTAAGATTACATCTAGCTCCTTGCCTTGTGCTAGTTGAGCTAAAAGAGCGTTGGCTTCCTTGCGTGCTTCTGCTACGGAGTAGATACCCGGGCGGAATTCCTTTAGACTGACTATCTTATCGCCTGCTAAACGCAAGAAAAAGGTTTTTGTGCCGCTAGGATGGACGAAAAGATAAAGCTCTTTTGGCGATCCGACGGCTACTTTGTATCTTTTATCCTTTGCCTTAAGGTCTCTAATATCCTTATCGGAAAGATGCGCCTTCGATATATTTGCCATAATACCCTCCTAAAATGGGAAAGTCCCTTAATGGGGAAAGAGTCCCTGAATTAGTCCCTTATTTTTTCAGAAATAATTATACTATAAACAAAAATAAAAGGAAAGAAAAATAATCTGGATATAAGATAAGTGCCTATATGCAGGAATTAAAGAGAAGTAAAAAGAAGTGATTAAAACTTAAAAATAGCTTAAATGGTGGTCCCGATTGGACTCGAACCAACGACTTCCACCATGTCAAGGTGACACTCTACCAACTGAGTTACGGGGCCAAAAAAGAAACGGCAGTATATCAAAAAAATCTCTCAATAGCAAGCAAATTTTAATTTTTCGTAAAATTCCGCCAAAATTTTATCATCTTATCCTCGCCGAAATTCTATACAAGATTTCGCCGTGACGCAAAATCGCATCGAAATTCTACGCGAAATTTCATGATCTTTCCAAAATCCACGTAAAATTTAATGGCGCAAACTTGCGGCGCAGCGTAAATTTACGCCAGATACGGCGCGATTTTGGTGCGTTCCGCTTGGATGCCGCAAATTACGGCTCCTTGCGCGAACCGCACGTTCCGTTTGTTCGCTATACCTTACCTTGTTTTGCCCCGCTTGCCTCGCTCCGCCTTGCGCCCGTTAAGACGTCCAAATTTTTTCATTCAGCTTTAGAATTTTTACGATTTGCAGCATCGCGTCCAGATCCGCTTTGATATCCTTTGCGATACGAGCATTGAGTATCGGCTGATCCAAACTCGGCTCGAAACTATCGGCGCCGCGAGCTATCGCGATGTAAATTTTATTTTGCTTGAAGCTCAGCGAGATATTCGATTTTACGAGCTGTTTAAGAGATAAAATTTTATCCATCAGCGCGGGCGTCAGGACATACATAACCGTCATTGCGTCGTTTGCATAAATCGTAAAATTTTGATTGAAGTCCGCGTTATCTATTGGTATTTCGCGACCACCCAGTAGTTTGTGCCGCAACTCAGACGGCGGCAGTGTCGTATTCGATAAGACAAAAATGTCGGAGCAGATTTTTTTATTAAAATTTGCCACGAAAAAGGGTCCTTCGAAAAATGTGGCGTAATTATTTTTAAAAATAAATGGAATTCCCGTACCGATGTCTTTTTCCAGCCTTATGTCGCAAAACATAAAATCCACGCCGTCCACGTTTGCGCAAACCAGATCATCCGCGCGAAATCTATCAAATCCGTCAAATATCTCGCTTTGCCTTACCTCTTTTTCCTGAAAAAGCGCGCCCATTTTATATGAAAAGCCCAGGCTTTCGATATAGGGCTTGAGATAAAGCTCTTTGTAGCGCATCAAAAACCGCTCGGTTTTACGCTCAAAAATCCACTCGTAAAATTCGTCCCGCATGGCGATTATTGCTAAAATAGACATGACCAAAAAAGATAAGCTTTCTATGCCAAGATCGAGTTTGGGAAAATCGAGAAAGATGATTATCAATGCGAGCGCAAGCATCGGACCGAAAACCACGAACGCTACGAGATAACTTAAAATTTTCCAAAGCTTGCGACTTTTCTTAAGCTGCTTGCGCTGCTTTTCTAAATCTATGACGGTTTTAATATCCACGCCAAACCTCTATTTATTAAATTTAATGGCGCAACCTTGCGGCACAGCGTAAATCTGCGCCCGATACGACGTAATAGGTGCGCGCTGTTTTAGAGCCGCTAAATTTTACGGCTACTTGCGCGAGCCGCGCGCAGTGAAATTTGCCGCCAAGCTTAACTTGCAGTATAAATCCCGTGATTAAAAAACTTATTTCAGCAGCTCGTTTGCATACGCTCGCACGCTCGCATCCACCGCCGCAAGCGCTTCTGCGTCCGTCACGCTAGGCGAGTTAAATTTCTCCGCGCACTTTAACACCACGCGCGCAATGTCGGTAAAGCGGCAGCGCTGCTGCAAAAACGCATTTACGCCCACTTCGTTTGCGGCGTTGATGACGACGCCGAGATCGGGGTTTGCTAACAGCGCGTCTTTGAGGGTAAAAATTTGAAATTTCATCTCGTCGATCGGCTTAAGCTCTATCGGTCGCAGTGCGCACAGATCCACGGGTGCGGTGATCTGCTCCCGTACGTCGCCGCTAAACATCGCGTGTGCGATGGCTAGGCGCATATCGGCTCTGCTAATGTGCGCCGTCGTAGAGCCGTCTGCGAATTCGACCAGCGCGTGGATCTGCGAGGTGCGCTCGATGAGCGCATCGATCTCGCGCGTGCCGTAGAGCCAAAACGCCTCGATCACCTCAAAGAGTTTATTCGCCATCGTGGCGCTGTCGATCGTGATCTTTGCGCCCATCTTCCAGTTGGGGTGCTTGAGGGCGTTTTGCGGCGTGAGCGAGCCCAGCTGCGTTAACGGCACATCGTAAAACGCGCCGCCGCTAGCCGTGATGATTAGGCGCGAAACAGGGATTTTGGCGTTGCTAAGTAAAAATTTCAGCCCGAAATGCTCGCTGTCGATCGGGTAAATTTTATCCGTTTGCAGAAATTTCCCGCCGACGACAAGGCTTTCTTTGTTGGCGAGACACAGTCTCTTTCCGAGCTCTTGGGTTTTTAGGCTAGGCATCATGCCCGCAAAGCCTACGAGAGCATTTACTACGGTCGTGCTTTTGCACTCCGCAAGCATCTGCAAAATTCCATCCGCACCGCAAAATACGCGCTCGTGATCTACCTCGCTTTTCTGCTGCGCGTCCGCGATACAGACGAGCTTTGGATGAAATTTTGCGATCTGTTCGTTTAAAAGCTTGATATTACGCCCGCAGCTAAGCGCTTCGATCATACTGCCGCTGCGAGCGGCTACGTCTAGGGTGTTTGTGCCGATAGAGCCCGTGGAGCCTAAAACTACCATGAATAGACTATCGCCATCGCGATTGCGCCGAACATATAGCCGTCGATGCGGTCTAAGATCCCGCCGTGTCCGGGAAAGAGCGCGCCGCTGTCTTTAAGACCCGCCGCGCGTTTTAGGTAGCTCTCAAACAGATCGCCGAACACGCCAAAAATTGCTATGATGATGGTCTTTCCTAAAATTTCAAGCGGCGGCATATTGGTAAAGATGCGCGCATAAATGAGGCTAACTATAAGCGCGAGCGCAAGACCGCCTAGTACACCTTCTACGGTTTTATTCGGCGAGCTAGCGCTTAGCGGAGTTTTGCCAAAGGCTCTACCGATAAAATATGCGCCACTATCGCTAGCTACGATAATAAAGATCAGCCAAACGAAGTGAAAAACTTCCCCGAAATCATCATAAGCCGCCCACATAAAAAATATCGGCGCAACGGGATAGATAAAAGGAAGCGTGATCTTTAGGCTAGGGCCCTTGGTAAAGGCTACGACAGAGGCGACGCATAGGATCATCAGGATGCTAACTTTTAGCGCTGAGACGAAGGGCTCATCAGTCTGCGTAAATGGTAGCAGCGCAAAAAACGCGATTGCTAGCGCGAGCCACTTTTTGCTAGTTTCCTCTAGACCCCATAACTTGAGGCTTTCAAAAAACGCAAGCACGAGTATCAGCGCAAATACGGCGAAATTTAGCCACCTGGCGTTTATGAGAATTAGAGCCAAAAATACGGCGAGTAAAATTCCTGCCGTGATTATTCTTTGCTTCATAAAATTTCCTTAAAATTTATTTTACGAATTATACATCAAGCTCGCTTATTACGGCTTTAAAACGCTGATTGTTTTAAAATTTACGTAGTTTACGAAAGCACCTTCGTTGATTTTGACATTTTGACGTTTGGTGTAATCGACGAGATATTTTCCGCTGCCGCTTGCACTGAAGCTAACGCAAATTTTAGCAGCAAATTCGATCACCTCTTCGCTTAGACTTTGTTTATTTGTCTTTACGATGACGTGTGCGCTTGGAATGTCCTTAAGATGAAACCAATAGTCGGATTTGGAGCTATTTTTTAGTAAGAACTCATTGCCTTTTTCGTTTTTACCGACGCTGATTTTAAAATCCTCGAGATAAAAGCTCGCTACATATTCGCTATTTTTTTCCTTGCTTTTTTGCCTAGTTTGCGTGCGCTTAGGCATTAGAATTTCGATCTCGTGTGCATCCTGTGCGGCAAGAATGAGCGATTTTAAATTCTCATAAAACGCGAGTTTCTCCTTTAAATTTTGCTCTTCGATATGGATATTAGCAGCCTTTTGGCGCAGACGCTTTGCCTCGGAGTAAAGCTCGCCCAAAGCGGCGCTTGCAGGCTTTTGCAGTTTAAATTCTACCGCTTCGGTGTCTCCTTTTTGCAGCGTAAATTCTCGCGCGCTAGTTGGAATTTTATAGATATTTTCTTTTAGCAAGGCAGCTTTCGCACCTAAAAGCTCGGCGCTTCGCAGTAGTTCGGCGCTGCTTTGCAAAGAGCCTAAAGCCTCACGCACCGAGTCTAGCTTTTTATTTAGCGCCGTGATTTTTGCGGATTTGAGCGAGTTTAAGCGATCCGCATTTAGCGCGTTAAATTCCGCGCGAAAAAATGCCCTAAAGTCCGAAATTCTTGGCACGGGGGCTTCTTTAATATTTGCAGGCGGCAGATGACGGAGTTTTCTTCCTACCTTGATCTGTCTAAATTCCGTCTCGAAGTGGCGTAGCGCCTCTAAAATCACATCGTTTTCATCGGTGATTATTACGTTGGTAAATCGCCCGGTAAATTCGAAGTAGATATTTGAGCTTTGGGTTTTGTAGCTTGCGTTTTGGCTTACGCTAAGGCATAAAATTCTATTATTTTCTGGCACGCTAACGGAGGTGATGCGCGATTTTACAAAGCGCTTGGCAAGTAGCACATCAAAGGGCGCCGCGTAAACCTTACCTTCGGTAAAAGCGTCATTTTCGTGGATATTGCAGCCTGATTTATTCATATCAAAAAACAGCGTCTCGTTGCCGTCAAAGCAGACTTTAAAAAGGTTATCTCCTACGCGCTTAATGTGCGAAAGGAAGCGTTTGGCGCGTAGATACTCGCAAATTTGAATTAAATTTTGATACTTCATACGCGTTAAAATTTCTCTTTGTGGATTTTGCTCAAATTTAGCTTTTGCAGATCGTGCGAGCTCGGGTGCTGTTGCAGCACGCCGAGGGCCAGTATCGCTTCTGCTTTAAAATTTAGCGGAAAGCCCAGCGCCTCGCGCAAAAACTCCTCGCAGCTGCGTCCGTCCGCAGCGGCGCGCAATCTTACCTGCACCCAGCAGCTACCGAGATTTAGCGCACTTGCGGCAAGGTGCATGTAGCCTAGCGCTACCGAGCAGTCCTCGATCCAGACGTCCTGCTTCTGCGTATCTGCGATCACGACGATCGCGGCCGCGGCCTGTTTTAGCATATTCGCTCCGCTGCTGCGACATCCGCTTAGTCGCTCAAGCATCTGTTTGTCGCACACAAGGATGAACTCCCACGGGCGGCGTGCATGCCCCGACGGCGCAAGCAGGCCCGCTTTTAAAATTTTATCCAGTGCCTCGTCCTCAAGCGGCCCCTGCGCGTATTTTCTTACGCTTCTGCGGTTTGCAAAAATATCTAAAATTTCCATCGTCTCGCTCCTTGCGGCTCAATTATACATAAAATTGCAAAAATTTATGATTTTTTAGCTAAAATCGCGCAAATTTAACCGATACGAAGGAGATTTTATGAAGCAAACGATCACGGAGAAAATTTTTAGCGAGCACGTGGGCGAGGCGGTTTTCGCGGGACAGATCATCGAAAGCGCCATCGATATGGTCATCGGCAACGACATCACGACGCCAATTTCGATCAAGCAGTTTGAGCTTAGCGGCGCAAAAAAGCTCGCCAATCCGGACGGCTTTGCGATCGTGATGGATCACTATATCCCTACGAAGGATATTTTAAGCGCAAACCAAGCTAAAATTTCACGCGAGTTTGCTTACAAGCACGATTTGAAAAATTATTTCGACGAAAAAGATATGGGTATCGAACACGCTCTGATGCCTGAAAAAGGGCTCGTAGTGCCCGGCGACGTCATCATCGGCGCGGACAGCCACACCTGTACCCACGGCGCGCTTGGGGCATTTGCGACGGGTATGGGCAGCACCGATCTTGCTTTTGCGATGATAACGGGTAGGAATTGGTTTAAAGTACCTCCTACGATCAAAGTGATCTTTCGCGGCAAGCCCGCGCCGCACATCTACGGCAAGGATCTGATCCTAGAAGTTATCCGCCTCATCGGCGTGGACGGCGCGCGCTACAAGGCTTTGGAGTTCTGCGGCGACGCGCTGGAGTATCTGGATATGGATAGCAGATTTTCGCTTTGCAATATGGCGATCGAAGCGGGCGGCAAGAGCGGTATCGTCGCAGTCGATGAGATCACGAAGGAATTTTTGGCGGATAAAAGCTTGCGCGCCGAGCCGAAATTTCACTACTCCGACGAGGGCGCGAATTATGAGCAAATTTTGCAGATCGATGTGAGTAAGCTTGATCCGGTGATTGCCTATCCGTTTCTGCCTAGCAATGGCAAGAGCGTGCGCGAGGCAGTGCGCGACGATATCGCCGTCGATCAGGTCTTTATCGGCAGCTGCACCAACGGCAGGCTCTCTGATCTGCGGATCGCCGCGCAAATTTTAAAAGGTCGCAAGGTTGCGCGCAAAACCCGCCTCATCATCACGCCTGCGACGCAAAAGATCGCTCTGGCCGCGCAAAAAGAGGGGCTGTGGGATATTTTCGTAGAAGCGGGCGCAGTCGTCAGCAACCCGACCTGCGGCGCGTGCTTGGGCGGATATATGGGGATTTTGGGCGTGGGCGAGCGCTGCGTAAGCACGACTAATCGAAATTTCGTCGGCCGCATGGGCGATAGAACAAGCGAAGTATATCTAGCAAACTCCGCCGTCGCCGCAGCTAGCGCCGTCGCAGGAAAGATCGCCGATCCGAGGGATTTGTAGGTTTAAGATTTGAATTTTAACAATAATTTGGTTTTCTATGTGTGATCTTAATGGGTTTATGGGTTTACATGAACGTGGCTAAATACCAATCGCTATAAACGCTGCAAAAAGTTATATGTATAGCGGAGGTGCGGTAGTCCGGTAAAATAAAAGCAGACTGCAACCAAACGCAAAACGCGCTTCAAAACCAGAAATTAGATCGCCTTATAATTACCCAAAATACACAGATTTTGTTTGCGAGTAACGAAATTTGAGCTTGCTCACCATAAAAGCCGCGATCGTTGTGCCTATAAATACGCGATCGGTATCAGCCCTTGAAACGAGTTGGTTGCCGTTGAGATTCGTAAACTCGCAGTATGAGTAGCCGCTAATAGCCATACTCAAAAGAAAAGCTCCAAAAGCTCACCGCCCCATCGCACCCATAACCGCCCGGCTGCCGCTGAAAATGCTGAAAGATATAGTCACAATAATAGCAAGATAATCATCCCCCACCTGACGTTTTAGGAATTTAAGTCCAAAAAAATATCTGTGCATTTATCCCAAAAATATGACTGTCAAATTTAAAATTGAAAGGTGAAATTATAGTTAATTATTAATCAAATGCTATTAAATATACCGGCTTTAATTGACAATATTCTTTTCCGAAACCCAAAACCTGTAATTATCTATTTCACTTTCGTTCCTATCCTTGGATGCGACCTCAAGCCAATATTTACCGTCTGATTTCAATTTTACTAGAATATTTTTAAATTTTATCGCCAGACCCGACTTATCGTCTAATATACAAGTGTATTTTATAAACTCTATATCTTCGCTTGCTTTACTTTGGCATTTGATATTTAAATTTAGAATATACTCTGGAATATTGTCTTTTCGAATGTCGAGATCGATTTGGTAGTTTGCTAAACCTACAGCCCTCACAAAAAATCCACTAGCAGATGACAAAAGTACGAAAACAACAAAGGATAATACAAACAGTATATACCGATATGAGAATTTTTTACTAATTTGAAGAAATCTTATCATAAAAGAAAGAAGCACCATAGGAATTACTACAAGGATGTAGTCATCTGTATAGTTAAAATAAATAACTAATAATATCAGCAAATCAGAGATAAATATTAAAAGGGCGGCTAGAAGAATATCGCTCAGTTCATCTTTATTATCCCTCCAAAATTTATAGGAAAATGATAACAAAAATATTGCATGTAAAGTCAAACATATCTTAAGCAAACAACCTGCATCTCTAATGTGCTCATACGAAGAAGATGATAAATTTAATTTATCATGAATAACCGGTATAAAAGTCATTAGCAATATCATACTGAAATCTATTCCCATAAAACATAGCTTAACCTTATTTTTACTTTCGTACCAACCTCTAAATAAAAAGTAATTTTGTAAAAATACAAGAATATATAAATATAAAGTTAAAGATATACCGATAGCAAAAACTGCAACTAAAGATATAGGTATGCTTCCTGCAGAAATTTCCGGTACTCTTTTTAACTCTAAAAAATATGGTATACAAAGAAGCGCTCCAAAAACTACAAAATTTAATACAGAAAATATTTTATATTTTATACTTTTTGCTATGATTTCTTTCGCGTCACTTAACATAGAATTTGAAAGATGGCTTATATATGTTTTTTTATCTTTGATAAATTTATCCGGTAAATTATTATAAATTCTATATATTTCACCCTCGTTTTTAAGAAATTTTATATAAAGTTTCTTTTTGTCCTCAATATCTATACTTTTTATTGATTTTTTAACAATTTCTTTTTGTATTTTTAATATTCTAATAGATTTAATATATTTTATGATAATGCCTCTAAACATAATTTTATTTGTATAATAAATATCTTTTTGTTCTAAAATCAGTAAATGTTGTTCTATTTCATCAATAAGATCGCGAGCTGTATTAGATAAAATTTTAAAATCTTTTCGTTTTGTAAATTTTTGTAGAAAATTGATGGTTTCATTAGTTCTATTCATACACTTGACATATCTCGACTCAAATACGTCTATTAAATATTCTTCCTCGCTAGAAAAATTTGAATTTTTTAATTTGTCAAGAGTTCTACTAATTTTCCAAATACATGACTTATTATTATAGACATTAGCTAGCGCCTCATGTATATTTTCTATTTCAGTCTCTACTTGCTCTAAATCCTTATAGGTAAAATTCCTCTCAAACATAAAAATCATTCCTTATTTAAATTTTTAAAACTACAATACCTACCGATTTTAAATTTCTACGCCTCCAAAATCGCTCCGTTGCTAGCATTGGTCACCAGCTTGCGATACATTCGCAGCCAGCGATACGGCAGCGGTTTTTCAATCGGCTTAAATTTAGCCCTGCGCTCAGCGATCTCCTCCTCGCTTAGGCGCACGTTTATCGCGTACGTATCCACGTCGATATCGATGACGTCGCCGTCTTGTAGCAATCCGATCATGCCGCCCTCAGCAGCTTCGGGACTCACGTGTCCGACGCTTAACCCCCTCGTCGCTCCGCTAAATCTACCGTCCGTGATCAGCGCCACGTCCGCGCCCAATCCTCGCCCCATGATTAGGCTCGTAGGGCTTAGCATCTCCTGCATACCCGGGCCTCCGCGCGGCCCTTCGTAGCGGATGACGACCACATCGCCTTTGTTTACCTTGCCGCTTGAGATGCCCTCTATCGCTTCGTCTTGGCTGTTAAAGCAGACCGCCTTGCCGCTAAATTTGCGCTCGCCGATGATGCCCGCGGTCTTGATGACGCAGCCCTGCTCGGCTAAATTTCCAAACAAAACCGCCAGTCCGCCGACCTGCGAGTAGGCGTTTTCGACCTTGCGGATGACAGATTCGTCTTTTATGACACTAGCTCCGACGCGCTCGCCCAGGCTTTCGCCGCTTATCGTTAGCGCGTCTAGGCCCAGTAGTCCGTTATCGCGGCGCGAAATTTCATTTATCACGGCGCTTAGACCGCCCGCGCGGTCGATGTCCTCCATATGCACGTTTGGCAGGCTAGGGCTGATTTTGGCGATGTGAGCGATCTTGCGGCTGATGTCGTTTAGGCTTGCGATCTGCAAATTTACTCCCGCTTCGCGCGCGATAGCCAGGATATGCAGCACGGTGTTGCTGCTGCCGCCCATCGCCATATCTACGACTAGGGCGTTTTGGATCGATTTTTCGTTCACGATATTTCGGATTTTGTATTTTTCATCGAGCACTATCTCGCAGATGCGGCGTCCCGCCTCGCGGATAAGCTCCTCACGCTCAGGCGTAAGCGCAGGCACCGTGCCGTTGCCTTTTAGCGCGATACCCATCGCTTCACACAGCGTATTCATCGAGTTTGCCGTAAACATCCCCGAGCAGCTGCCTCCGCTCGGACAGGCGGCGCACTCGATCTCTTTTAGCTCCTCGGCGCTGATCTCTTTGGTTTCAAATTTACCCACCGCCTCAAACGCCGTAGATAGGTCAATCGGCTCGCCTTTTTTAGTGTAGCCCTTTTTCATCGGGCCGCCGC